>CACZRQ010000243.1 GCA_902783615.1 uncultured Bacteroidales bacterium
CTCTGAGAAAAGCTCGAAGGCGAAGAACACTAGCAGATAGGTGAGTATCACCAAAATGACAGTGCGGAAGATCTGAGAACGCTGGGTAAGCTCTTTCAAACTGTAGATACCTATTAACCCAGCAGCAAATTGCAGCAAGATGAACTCATGTGGATAGCGCAGACTGATAGAACAGATGATGATGGTAACGGCAAAACACATGAATGCCGTTCGGGAATCAAGAAAAGTGCGGATGATGATAGGCATCATCACGTAGGGTAACATATAGACTGACAATAGGTTGTTGGCTACCAATAACTCAGTAGCAACACAGAAGATGACGATTTGAGAGAACATCATCAGCAGACTGTTGCGCTCTTTGAAATAGGGCTTGCGGTAAATCTCTAAATAGAGCATGAACAGGCCGATGAAGATGCCCGTGAAGAGCAGCTGACCCAAAAGCATGAGCATTTTTTCTTTCTTTGACTCGCTGCGGTTGATGCTTTCCTTGCGCAAACTTTCGAGGATGTTGTATTTATTGATGTCGATGATTTCGCCTCTCTCCACGATTTTCTCGCCGCTCTGTACCAATCCTGTTGCCCATGAGTAGGAGTCGAACAGCTGCTCTTTGGCCGTGCTGGTGCGTTCTTCGTCGTAGATAAGGTTAGGGGTGAGGTATTCGTTGAGCGAGCAACGCCGCAAAATGTCTGGACTGTAGTGGGCAGAATCGGCATTTAGCAACTGCATGTAAGCATCTTTGATGGAGTAAATCTTGCTCAGGCTCTTGGTGTTGGCCACCTTATTGTCAATCACCATGATGCCGCCAATGCTGTCTTCCTGAAGTTTGCTGAGGTTCTCGTTGCTGATGATGCCAGCATTATAGATTTCCGTTAGGCTTTTTTGCAAGTAGGTGTAGTAATCTTGGTTAGGCAACAGCTCACGCAACGACTCTTGATAGTCTTTGCGGAGTTTCTGAAGCTCAGTCTTGCCCACCTCCTTGTCGAGATTATAATAGGGTTGGAAGCGTGCTAAGATACTGTCTTGTTCATGTTTGATTACCTGGTCGGGTTTGTATATGGGAAAGTCGAACTGGGCGATGAGCTGCCCATACTTCCAAGGTTTGTCCAAGTCGAACTGATAATTGAACTTCACATCGCGAGGCATGAAGTAAACGATGAGGCTCACCGTAGAGATGAAAATCAGTAAACGGTATATGAAAGCCTTCCAAAAAGGGTTCTTTTTTTCGCTATTTTGGGTCATAATGCTCAATATTTTGCGAAAGTTACAAAAATAAACCGAAAATATGGAGAAAAAGCGTTAATTTTGTGCGCTAAAATAGAAAAAAAGTGTTTTAACAGCTATGACAGATAGAAAAGTAAGGGTTCGTTTCGCTCCAAGTCCCACAGGAGCCTTGCATATTGGCGGAGTTCGTACCGCTCTGTACAATTATCTCTTCGCCCGTCAGCATGGAGGCGATATGGTGTTCCGCATTGAGGATACCGACTCCAATCGTTTTGTGCCTGGCGCAGAGGAATACATCTTGGAATCGTTTCGTTGGTTAGGTATCGATTTCGATGAGGGCGTAAGCTTTGGTGGCGAACACGGTCCTTATCGTCAGTCGGAACGAAGGGAGATTTACCAACAGTATGTGAAAGTGTTGCTGGATGCAGGCAAGGCATATATCGCATTTGACACACCTCAAGAATTGGAGGCTAAGCGTAATGAGATTGCCAATTTCCAGTATGACGCTTCTACCCGTATGCAGATGCGTAACTCACTGACGATGCCAATGGAAGAGGTGGAAAAGCTGATAGCCGAAGGTACACAATATGTGGTAAGATTTAAGATTGAGCCTAATGAGCAGGTACATGTTAATGATTTGATTCGTGGCGAGGTGGTGATTAATTCTTCCATTTTGGATGATAAAGTGCTGTATAAGAGTGCTGACCAATTGCCTACATATCATTTGGCCAATATCGTGGATGATCATTTGATGGAAATCAGTCATGTGATTCGTGGCGAGGAGTGGTTGCCTTCTGCTCCCTTGCATGTGTTGCTTTATCGTGCTTTTGGTTGGGAAGACACCATGCCACAGTTTGCTCACCTGCCGTTGTTGCTGAAGCCTGAGGGTAATGGCAAATTGAGCAAGCGTGATGGTGACCGCTTGGGTTTCCCTGTTTTCCCATTGGAATGGCACGATCCAAAGACGGGCGAGATATCTCACGGTTATCGCGAAGAAGGTTATCTGCCTGAGGCTGTTATCAATTTCTTGGCTTTGTTGGGATGGAATCCTGGCAATGATCAAGAGATTATGACCATGCAAGAGATGATTAACCTGTTTGATATTAATCGTTGCAGCAAGGCTGGTGCTAAGTTCGATTATAAGAAGTTGATATGGTTTAATCATGAGTATGTGCTGATGAAGAGTGATGAGGAGGTGGCTCAACTGTTTATGCCTGAATTACAGCAGCGTGGAATTGAAGCTCCACTCGACAAAGTGACTACCATTGTAGGATTGGTGAAGAACCGTGTGAACTTCGTGAAGGAATTGTGGGATAATTGCCACTATTTCTTCGTTGCTCCAACGGAATATGATGAGAAGACGGTGAAGAAACGCTGGAAGGAGGATTCTGCCAAGCAGATGGCAGAGCTCATGGAAGTGTTACGTGGTGTAGTTGATTTCAGCATCGAAAGTCAGGAGAAGACAGTAATGGCTTGGATTG
The DNA here is from genome assembly GCA_902783615.1 of uncultured Bacteroidales bacterium. Classification (GTDB taxonomy): domain Bacteria; phylum Bacteroidota; class Bacteroidia; order Bacteroidales; family Bacteroidaceae; genus Bacteroides. Next base: position 2,703 of record CACZRQ010000243.1, read on the forward strand.
AGGCACAAGGTTACAAGACTGGCGATATCATGAACGCTTTCCGTCTGACGCTAGTGGGTGAAGGCAAGGGCCCTCACATGTTCGATATCTCTTGGGTGTTGGGCAAAGAGGAAACCTTGAAACGCATGGAAAGAGCCATTGAAGTATTGAAATGATATGTACAATTTTGCGATAAATCTGTATAGTTCAGCTGCTAAGCTTGATTCGCTCTTCAATAAGAAAGTGAAGAAGATGATAGTTGGTCAGCAGGCTTGCTTCGAGACGCTGCGCACGAAAATTGAACCAGATAGACGCTATCTGTGGTTTCATGCAGCTTCATTGGGCGAGTTCGAGCAAGGTCGTCCGCTGATGGAGTATATCCGTCAGGCCTATCCGATGTATGGTATTTTGCTGACATTCTTCTCTCCTTCGGGCTATGAAGTGCGTAAGAATTATGAGGGAGCAGATATCGTATGTTATCTGCCCTTTGACAAGCCAAAGCTGGTGAGGCGTTTTTTGGATTTGGCAAAACCATATATGGCATTCTTCATCAAGTATGAGTTCTGGAAGAATTATCTTGATGAGCTTCATAGAAGACAAGTACCTACATATAGCGTTTCGTCAATCTTTAGGGCTAACCAGGTGTTTTTCAAAAGCTATGGGAAGGGCTACAGGCAAGTGTTACATAATTTCGATCATTTGTTTGTGCAGAATGAAACCTCGAAGGATTTATTGCAAGGCATTGGGGTAACAAATGTTACTGTGGCAGGTGATACACGTTTCGACCGTGTTCAACAGATTCGTCAACAGGCAAAGGAGTTGCCCTTATTAGAAGCATTTAAGCAAGGTAAGCTTACGTTTGTGGCTGGCAGCTCGTGGCAACCCGATGAAGATTTGTTTATCGAATATTTCAATCATCATCCAGAGGTTAAGCTTGTTATTGCGCCACATGTGATAGGAGAAGACCATCTGCAGCAGATTATCAGTAAGGTAAAGGGTAAGGTGGTGCGTTACACGCAAGCCACGATGGAGAATGTGCAGGATGCCCGTTGCTTGTTGATTGATTGCTTTGGATTGTTGTCTTCAATATATAGATATGGTGAGATTGCCTATATCGGTGGAGGTTTTGGCACAGGTATCCATAATACGGTAGAGGCTGCCGTGTATGGGGTACCTGTTATCTTTGGCCCAAATCATCAGCGATTTATGGAAGCAAAAGACTTGATTGCCTGTGGAGGAGCTTTCTCTGTCAATGATGGAAATGAGTTGAACGATTTGTTAGATAAATTGCTGTCGGATAGTAGCTTCCTGCAGGATACAGGTCGTAGGGCTGGCTCTTATGTGAGTTCGCGCATAGGGGCAACAGACATTATTCTGAAACACATCAAGGGGCTGCTTTAACAGCCCCTTGATTGTACTATTGTTTGTCTTCAGCCAAATACCATTTGGTATAAGCCACATAATGTGCAGCGTATGATTCAGCCTGATCTGGCTTGGTCTTTTTGATGAACTTGGCTGGTACGCCTCCCCAAATTTCATGTTCACCAATAATAGTGCCTCCTAAAACAAGGGCACCAGCTGCCACAACGGCTCCTTCGCCAACCACAGCATTGTCCAGCACTGTAGAGCCCATACCAATCAGACATCCACGCTTGAGTGTGCAAGCATGAACTGTAGCATTGTGTCCGATAGTCACGTCATCCTCAATGAAGGTAGGACCTATTTTGTTGGTTACATGCACCACAGCTCCGTCTTGAACGTTCACTCTGTTGCCCATAGTCACAGGAGCAACATCGCCACGCACTACGGCATTGAACCATACAGAACACTCGTCGCCCATGGTTACTTCACCCACGATGGCGGCATTTTCACTGAAATAACATTCTTTTCCCCATTTGGGAGTGAGTCCGTTTACTGATTTAATGATTGCCATATTATAGTATTTGATTTTCTAAGTTATTAATTTCTAGCGTTATAAAGCTGAGGTGGCCTTGGCCAGCCAATAGCGTTCTTCGAAGTCAAGGTGAGGGGCGAGAAGGTCATAAACCCGTAGGTGATATTGGTTGAGCCATTCTATTTCTTCTTTTGTCAACATCTCCTTCAGTATGGGCCGTTTGTCGATAGGGCAGAGGGTTACGGTCTCGAACTTGAGATAATTGCCAAACATACCTTCTCCTGCAGGTATTGTCAGCAAGACATTCTCAGTGCGGATGCCATGAGAGCCTGCTTTGTAGAGGCCTGGCTCGTCAGTGACAGTCATGCCAGCTTGGAAGACAACGGGATTCTCTTCCATTCGGATGCTCTGAGGACCTTCATGCACATTGAGGAATGCTCCCACACCATGACCTGTGCCATGCAGGTAGTTCATGCGACGCTCCCAGATGGGGAGTCGAGCCAGAATGTCAAGCTGCGAACCTCTGGTGCGCTCAGGGAAAACAGCTTTTGCCAAGTCGATGTGACCTTTGAGTATCAATGTATAGTCTTCTTTCTCTTCTTGAGTAAGAGGTCCTAAAGGAATGGTTCGTGTGATGTCGGTTGTGCCGTCAAGATACTGTGCACCAGAGTCTAACAATAAGAAACCCTTAGGCGCTAAGGCTGCGTCAGTTTCTGGAGTTGCTTCATAATGTATAATGGCGGCATGTGGGCCATAGCCAGCTATGGTGTCGAAACTCTCGCCAATATAGTCGGCTTGTGCAGCTCGTAAAGCATGAAGCTTACGGTCAATGCTCATTTCAGTTTCATGGTAGATGTCTGCTTCGGTATCGATCCACTTGAGAAATTTCACCATTGCCACTCCATCTTTCACCATAGCATGACGTAGGTTTTCAATCTCCGTCTGGTTGCGGATAGATTTCATGAATGATACATAGGTTTTACGTTCTATCAGTTCGCAATGTGGTGAAATACCTTGATAGATAGCATAGTTTAGATATGCAGGGTCTGCCAATACTTTTTTTGTTTTGGTATTAATCTCCAAACTATCGTAGAAACACTGATAATCATTCGCTTTTACCTGAGATTCTTCCAAATAGCTCTTTGTCTCTGGAGAAAGCTTTTGAGCATCGATATATAGTTCTATTTTAGAAAGTCCGATGACTAAAAAGCTGACAAACACTGGGTTGCAATGCACGTCATTGCCTCTGAGATTCAATGTCCATGCAATTTCATCAAGGGCAGTCAGTAAGACTACGTCTATGTTGTCGGCCTTCATCTGCTGGCGTATGCGCTCAATCTTTTCCTGGCAACTTTCGCCAGCATATTTCAAAGGTAATACAAACACAGGATTTTGTGGGATAGGGGGGCGATTCTCCCAGATGTATCTAAAGGGATCACCCACATCCTGCAATTCAATGCCCTTGCTTGCGAACTCTTCCTTCAACGATTTGGCGGATGCCAAAGAAAAAACCTGGGCATCGATGCCCACTGCATCTCCAGTTGAAAGCCTAGCTTTCAGAAAGTCAGCTATACTAGGCGTTTCAGCAAGCTTTTCTTTGTAAAGGTCAATGCCTGTGCCTTGCAGTTGCTCTGCCGCTTGCAGGAAATAGCGAGAGTCTGTCCACAGCCCAGCTTCGTTTTCTGTCACTACCACTGTTCCTGCAGATCCGGTAAATCCCGATATCCACTGTCTTGCCTCCCAATGTGGAGCCACATACTCACTCATGTGAGGGTCTGTGCTCGGCACAATGAAGGCCTTGATGTTTTTCTGTTTGAGGAAGCTCCTCAGAGCCTCTATGCGTTCTACTATTTTCATAATGCAAAAGTTTAGACAACAAAGATAGGAAAAACTCCCGACATTATTGACAACACATACCTGTTATTTCAGCTTCACTTATTACACCTATTTCTATATATACGCGCGCGCGAGATTTTTTACTCCCTCACGAGAGAAATTTTTCTCCCACGTGAGGGAGTAAAAAAAGATGGGTGAAGGAGTAAATGACAGACATTAGAAAAATTTAGGCTCAAACATTTTGTGGTTTATGAAACATTGACTAACTTTGCAGGCTGATTTTTATTATTAACTAATTTAACTAATTACCAAAAATGATTGTAGTACCCGTAAAAGAAGGCGAGAACATTGAAAGAGCCCTGAAGAAGTTTAAGAGAAAATTTGAGAAAACTGGTGTTGTTAAGGAGCTGAGAAGACGTCAGCAGTTCGACAAACCTTCAGTTTTGAAGAGACTTCAGATGGAGCACGCTGTATATGTTCAGAAGCTTCACCAAGAAGAAGATTAATTATTTTGTGTTTTTTCTTTGAATTATTGAATTCTTTTTCTTAAATTCGTTGCATTGAAACGTGATGTAGCGATGAAAGAGATAGAAACATTCCTGGAATACCTCAATTTTGAGCGTAACTATTCGGAGGAGACCATTAAGTCGTATTCGACGGATTTGCTTCAATTTGAGGAGTTTGCGAGAGGATGTGAGCTGCAACTGAAAGAGGTTAATCCAAACACTGTGCGTGAATGGATTGTACAGTTGATGGATAATGGCACCAGTGTCAGTTCCATCAATCGCAAGTTGAGTGCGCTGAGATCTTTCTACAAGTTCCTGCTCAAGCAGGGTGAGGTGATGGCCAATCCGATGATAAAAATCAATGGGCCTAAAAAAAAGAAACCTCTGCCTGTGTTTGTGAAGGAGAGGGAGATGGATCTACTGCTTGACGATATCGATTTCGGAGATGACTTCAAGGGTCACAGGGATAAGCTGATCATACAACTGTTTTATGAAACAGGTATGCGACTGGCTGAACTGGTGGGATTGAATGATGCGGATGTGGATTTCGGAGCCAAAGTAATAAAGGTTACCGGCAAAAGAAACAAACAGCGACTCATTCCCTTTGGAGAGGAACTGGCGAAAGCCATGCAGGACTATCTCGCTGAGCGAGGCCGAACCGTTCAAACCCCATCGGGGGCTTTCATAACGAAGGAAAACGGAGAAAGAGTGACTCGTTCAAGCGTACAGTACATAGTGAGACAGAACCTTTCAAAAGTGACGACGGTCAAAAAACGAAGTCCTCATGTGCTGAGGCATACCTTTGCGACCACCATGCTCAACCATCAGGCAGAGCTGGGAGCCATCAAGGAGTTGCTGGGGCATGAGAGCCTTGCTACGACCGAGGTTTATACCCACACCACTTTTGAAGAATTAAAAAAAGCGTATAACCAAGCTCATCCAAGAGCGTAAAGAAAAGGAGGTAATTATGGAAGTAAGAATTCAATC
>CACZRQ010000244.1 GCA_902783615.1 uncultured Bacteroidales bacterium
GGCGCAAAAATTGGATAGCCTTGACGACAAAATCGCTCCTATTTCCAGGTCTTCGTATATACAAATCCGATTTGCATAAATATACCACTTCAAGCAAGCGACTCGATTACCCGAAGTAAAAGGGTCGTTTACTACGGGAAGATGGCCTGTTTACTTCGGCATGAACAATGGGGTGTTTGGACTTGTTGGAGCCTGAATGGTTTTGATGCCTCAAGAAAGACATCCGCGATTCACAGTCAACCGGGTGGTAATGCTTCATGCCACATGAACTGTGCATGCGAATGAGGTCGTGCTGAGCCTGCGCCGTAAAGAGTTCTGAATCGAACAGAGTGCCGTCGGCTCCGGGCAGCGATCCAATAAGGGGTTCCGGTTCGCCCTGTAAATGCGGATGCCTATGTCTATGCTTAAACCAGCTCCGTCTGGAAGTTCAGCGACTGTATCTCGATGTCAAGCTTGCGCAGCTGCGCAGAGTATTCGTCTATCTGCTTGCTAAGGGCCTTCACGTCGATGACTGTCACCATCTTTATTTCAGAGCGCGAATAGCGATCCTGTCCAGATGATGCCGTATCGAACACACTGCGGAGGGTGCTGATGCGCATCGTCAGCACATCCTTCTGCGCCATAAGTTCGGTAAGAGTCTTCCCCTCGCTGTTCTTCGTCTGCATGTTCGTGGCGTTGATGTGCCAAATCACATCCTGAAGCTTGGAGAGGCAACTGTCGAGTTCAGCCACCAGTTCCTTGGGCTGTTCATTCGGTTCGTCACCCTCCTGTACCTTCACGTTGTTCTGAATGCGCTGTCCAAGCTGCTGGATGCGCTTCTGTAGATCCTTGCGGATGCTTAATGCTTCTGCTAATTTCATACTTCACTAACGATTAAATCTCAGCAACTACTTCAATCTCTACCAATGGGCAGCTGCTTCATTCACTAAATTCCGATATGTCGGCCACAAAGATACGATTTTTCCTTCATTCCCCTTTCAAATTCATGTTAAACATTCTTGTTATTGTCCATTTCTTGATAAGGAATCAGTTACTCTGATTAGTGCGCCTAACAAATTTATCCAAGCGCAAAAGGCGTGGGTCATCGACTGCATCTCCATCTGTAAATTTTTTGTAAACTCCTTTTCTTGCAATAACAAGCAGGGGGCCTTATCTTTGTGGGCAAAACAAGAAAAAGATGAGAAAGATTATTGCCATCATATTAGCAGTAGGCCTGACCTCATGCCAGCAAACTTCGAGTTTGGAAGGAGCTTTGACTGAGGCCGACAGCCTGTATGCCATAGGAAAAAGGAGCCTCGACAGCTATCCCAGTATGCGCTCCATCCTCTATTTCCAGCGAGCCTTGGATGTGCTGCAAAACAACGACAGTGCCTCATTGCATCGCAAAACCAGGATTTTTGCAGAGATGGGCAGACTGTATGCCCAGCAACAGCTTTATACAGAAGCCATCAACAGATATCAGCTTTCTTTGACTAGCGCAGAGCAAACAAACGACACTTTGGGGTTGATGATAGCCTACAAGGGCTTAGGCAATGCTTACCAAAGACAGGACAACACCCATGAAGCGATTCGCCATTACAATATAGTTGAGCAATTAGCCACCCAACAGCATGACGAGAAAATGCTGACTTCCATTGCCTTCCATAAAGCTGAAGCATACATCAATGCAGGAAAGATGGAGCAGGCCATGAAGGAATTGCCTCAACCACCTTATCAGATTGAAGAAGCCGATGAGGACGTTTTCCACTTTGTGATGGCCCATATATTGGATTGGCAAAAGCAAACTGAAAAGGCCGATGAGCATTATGCCAGCTTGTTAGAAACGGGATCGGCTTACTACCAACAATATGTCATCAACAAGAAACTGCAGAAAGCCATCCAGCTACGAGACTTCCATCAATCAAACAACCTCTTCAATCAAAAGAAAGCCATAGAATTGAACAGGGAAATGGAAGCACAATATGAGGCCACAGGCACCATAGGCACTGTGTATCAGGTTCTCAACACTGAAAAAGAGAAAGCCCACCTGCAGATGAAGAATCAGCAGATACGCTTCTATGCCATCATTGGCATCCTCTCCTTGGTGCTGGTCATCGCCATCATCGTTACCCTGCTCTATCGCGCAAGAAGCGAGCAGATGCGTTTAGCCAGAAACCAAGCATTGCTGGAAAAATACAACGAGGCCTTGAAGGCAGATTTGGAGAAAGAACGGGCAAAGGCCACCACCCCCCAACCAAAAGCTGACATCAAGACCATGACCATCCGTGAATCAGCAATCTACCAACGACTTTTGATTTCAGAGAAGCCCATGAACGAGGCAGATACCACCATTATGATGGAGCTGATCGACTCGCTCTATCCTGATTTAAAGACTCGCCTCACCACATTTGGTGTCATCAAGGAGCATGAACTGAGGATGTGTTATCTCATCAAAATGGGCTTCAAGACCTCACGCATCGCCACTTTGTTAAGTCGAACGGACAGTGCCATCAGCAATGGTCGTATGCGATTGTATAAGAAAGTGTTTGGACAACCAGGCAAAGGCGAGGATTGGGACAAAGTCATGCTGAGTCTGTAAGAAAGTAACCTTAAAAAACGCAGAAAAATGAAACGAATCATTGTATGGATGTTGGCAGGCATCCTGTTAGCCTCTTGCCAAAGTAATGAGAAAATCGATGAGTTGATGACCATCGATCTGAATCAGTTCTATCCAGAGAAAGAACTGACCTTGCAGGATTTCATGGAGGTGGAATATGTACCTTTGGAGAGCTCAGACGAGTTCATCACCTCTGCCACCATCAAAGCAGTGGGGGAAAAGTATCTCGTGATGGCTTCTGACAGAAAGTTGCTATTGTTTGACAGACAAACAGGTAAGGGCATCCAGGTGATAAACCGCATTGGGCAAGGCGCAGAAGAATATACACTGGCCTATAACATAGTATTGGACGAGACTGCCAATGAACTGATTGTCAACGATCCCATCATCCAGAAAATCTGTGTTTATGACTTGGAAGGCAACTTCAAACGCAGCTTCAAACATGCGGATGGCCATAAGTTTGTGGATGTTACAGGCTTCGACAAAGACTATTTGGTGTGTTACGACGAAAACATCTTCATGGATGCAGAGAAGACGGAAATCGATAACATGCGTGTCTATCATTTCTTGATATCCAAGCAAGACGGAAGCATAGTGCAGGAAATTCCTGTGCCTTACGAGAAGCTAAATATACCTATGATTCAACAAGATGGAATGACTTCCATCAGCTTTGTCAAAACGATTATGCCTTTACAGAACGACCTGTTGATTATCCAAAATTCATCAGATACCATCTATCGCCTCACTGCCAAAGACCATAAAACAGTGCCATTCATGGTGAAGATCCCTTCGTCAAACCCAGAAAGGCTGATGACCATTGGCACAGTAACCTCCCGTTATTGCTTCTTCCAAACCATCGACAAGACCTTTAACCCCAAGACTGGCAGGGGATTCCCATTCCGAGAGTTGGTGTATGACAAAGAAATAAATGAGGTTTTAACGTCTGTGGTGCTGAATGCCGACTTTACATCAAAGCAACAGGTGGATATGATCAGACTTGCCCAAAACGGAAAGATTGCATGCATACAGGCACTGCAAGCCCACAAGTTGATAGAAGCAAACGAGCAAGGAGAGCTGAGAGGCAAGCTGAAAGAGATAGCCTCAAAACTGAACGAGGATTCCAACCCTGTGATCATGCTGATGTGGGAAAAGTGAAGAAAAAGGCAAAAAGATGATGCCTCATAAGCGCAAAAGCTGTATCTTTGCAGAAAATTTTGGAATATGAGAAAGATTTTTGCGATTTGTATATTTGCGCTGAGCTTGCTGGGTTGCCAACAAGCTGAAAAAGGATTAATGCTGATTAACACGATTAATGATTACTACAAAATTGAGAGTGTAAAGTTGACAGATGCAGTGAAAAGTCTGGAATACATCCACTTGCAAACGGACTCCACTTGTCTGATTGGCAATGATCCAGAAATATATGTAACCAATGACTATGTGATTTCACTGGATTCCAAGCATTGTTTCCTGTTTTCACGCAAGGATGGCAAGTTTATCCGTGAGGTGCTTCATAAAGGAACTGATGCCAATGGCTATCTTTCGACGCTGCGAGGAGGTAACATAGCTTTCATCGAAGAGAGCAACGAACTGATGTTCCAAGGAATTACGCCCAATACGATAGACATCTATTCGCTGAAAACTGACACTAAGCGCATTTGGCATATTCACGGATTGGCCCCCACTATGGCTCCAATGGGTTCTGATGCTTTTGTGAGTGTCAACAGAAATCTGTTTGGCAACAATCCCATATCCATGTACCTCTATAACAATGACCAAGCAGTTGATTCACTGGCCAATACACAGATGTTTGAGAGCAAAGAGAATAGCCTGATAGTAATTACAAACGACGATTTCTTCTATCGTCATGCTGGCAAAACCTATTACAAGAACATGACCAACGACACCCTTTATCACGTTGATTTGCAGGGCATTCATCCGCATGCTGTGTTCCTGCAAGGCGAGAAGGCCATGACAGTGGAAGTAAGGCAACAGGCCGAGTTGTTCAGAAACAACCAAGTGCTGTTCCAAATCTTCAACATCGCAGAAGACAAGGATGCCATTTATTACCAACTCAAACATCAGAAGAAAGTGAGCCATTTGATTTACAAGAAATCTGATGGAACAGGATATCGTGTTGAAGGTGAGGGATTTGAAAACGACATCGATGGCATAGCCGACATGTGGCCCCACCGGATCATGCAGAACAAGGAGTATGTTTTCGTGATTGATCCTTCAACTTTGAAGAAAGATGCTTTGACGAAGTTGAATGCCAAAGCTGATGACAATCCTGTGATTGTGATAGGACACAAATAAATCATTTCCGCTTCACCACAAAAGCTGGCAGGAAACAGAAGATGGCGATGACTGACATCACCAAACCTCCTGTGGTGCCTGCTGCCAAGGGGAACCAAAAGGCTTCTTTGGATGTGCCCACCATGAAGGGGATGAAGCCGAGGATGGTGCTGACCACCGTGAGAAAGATGGGCACCACCTTGGCGTTCCAAGCTTTGACATAGGCACGGGCAGATGACAAACGTGGGAAACGCTTGTGGATGTTGTTATATTCATTGATGATGTAGATGCTGGCATTGACAGTGATGCCACAAAGCAATACAAAGGAAGCAAAACCTCCCTGATCGAAATTGAGGTGGAACCAATAGAACGTGAGGAAGACACCAATGTAGCTGACAGGAATGACGAAGATAATGGCCAATGGCTGCTTCCACGAGTTGAAGAGGATGCCTGTGATGAAGAAAATAATGGCCACTACCACCAATAGCAACAAATACTGACGATTGTCCTTGCTGCTCCAACTGCTGAAATAATCAACTTTCTCAGCTGTATAACCCATTGGCAATAAAGGAGTGAAGGCTTCCAGCTCTCGCTCTTGCACCCGCTTGCCCATCTCTGTGGCTCCCACATATTCATATTGCAGGCACAAACGGTATTGCTGGTTTTCCTTCACCACTCGCTGGGGCTGCTGGCCTTTTTCGATTGAGGCGAGGGAGGAAAGATTGAAAGATTGACGATTGACAATTGACGATTGAGCTTCGCTCCAATCTTGTCGCGACTCGGCATAGCTCAAGCGAGCTTGGCTCTGCGCTCGCTGCTCCAAGAAGTGACCATTATTTAGCGCCCAAATATCGTATTCTTTTGACTGTTGAGAAGTGAGCTTGATGCGCTCCATGCCATCAGGAGTAGAGACAGAGCCAACCACCATATCTCTGCCAAACACAGGACGAAGGGTGGCAAAGAGCTGAGAGGGAGTAACGCCAGCTTTCATCATGCGCTCCCTATCCAGGTTGATGTAGAATTCTTGGTAATCATCTTTCCAATAGCTGAACTCGCTGGTAATATCCACCCGCTGAATACGCCTATGTTCCAACAGCTTGGCTTTCAACTTCTCAGCCCATTCATACAGTTCATCGTAGTTATAGCCATACATGCGGATGCGATAGGAGCCAGACGTTTCTCTCACATCATTGCTGAAACCTTGGTCAGCCAAGCCATAGATACTCCAACTGCCTCCACCCAACTGCAAGGCTTGGGTGGTCATCCTGCTCTTCAGCTGATAAGGAAAACCAGTATGGGCATAGCTGTCTTTGAAATAAACACTGATGTTGGCTCTGTTTGCATTGTAGATGGTGGTTTGGAATTGCTTGATTTCCTGGAATCCACTCAGAAACACCTCCATGCGCTGAATCAGGGTGTTCATCTGCTCAAGGGTACTGCCATTGGGAAGGTTGGCGTTGGCATAGAGCACCACCTCGTCATTGCGGGTGAAGTAACTGCCATTATAGACCTTATTGATAAAGATGTAGAGACCATAGGCAAAACCTGCAATCAACAGGATGCCAACCATCCAGCGGAAACGGGCTAACTGGCGGACTGACTTTTCGTAAAAATGAGAGAATTTTAATTGACGATTGACGATCAATGATTGACGATTGACTATTGAGCTTCGCTCCAATCTTGTCACGACTCGGCATAGCTCAAGCAAGCTTGGCTCTGCTCTCGCTGCTCCAAGAAGTGACGATTGACAATTATTAATCATTTTCATTCTATTAATCAAGGCTGGCACGAAGAAGAGGGAAACCAAGAGCGAAACGGCAAGGTTGATGATGACCACTGCGGCAAAGTCCTGCAGGTTGAGGCGGATGTTGTCGTTGAGGAAAAAGATGATGACCAAGGCACCCATGGTAGTGAGGGTAGCTGCCAAAACTGACAAGAAAGCCTGGAGGTTATGTCGATGCATGTAATGGTCGGCCATCACAATGGTGCTGTCAATCACCAAGTTGAGCGAAATGGTAACGCCAGCCAAAGAAAAGAGTTGCATTTCCAATCCAAAGAGGTAATAGAATATCAAGGCTACCGCAATATTCACAGCCAACGATACCATGATCAAAAAGAGGTATTTCAAACGGCGGCTGATAAGCCACACAAACAGCAAAAGAATCAGTACCGTCAGGGTGGTTCGATAATAAATCTTATTGAGCTCCTTGCGGATATAATCTGTGGCATCATAGCTGGCATGCACCTCAAAGCCATTGGGAAGTTGGCGCAACACCTCAGCCATCTCTGCCTTGACTGCCTTGTTCAACTCCAACTGATTCACCGACTCATGAGCCGTGATAGTCAAGTAAATGGAATTCAAGCCATTGATGCGATAATAGCTTTGTGGTGCAGCCTCCACATGACTCACCTTTACCAACTGACTCAGGCGAATCAGCTTGCCATCATCTGCCTTCACCACAATATCAGCAGGATTGAAAGAAGATTCATCTTGTTCAGGCATCACCATCAATCGAATCCACCCCTGATTATCTTGGTCATTTGTGTTGTGTGTTCCCAAGAAAGCCCTTTCAGAATGGCGCTGGATGGCTGTTGTGATGTCGTCTATTGTTATTCCCAAGCTCTGCAATTGGCGATTGTCATATTGCAATTGCCATTCCATGGGTGTGGCACCAGACAAAGCAATGCGATAGACACCATTGAGCTGAGCCAATCTTGGACTGATATTCTCCTCAGCATATCTCTGGATCTCGATGGGTGGCACAGAGGCATTGAGGGTATAGATCATGAAAGGTCGCGCATTTTCTTCGTCAGTCACTTGCATCGTAATAACGGGATAGCTCATACCATCTGGCAGCTGAGGCCAAGTCTGTCGAATCACGGTTGATGCCTCAAATCGGGCAGCATCCACATCCACATGCTTGTCGAGTTCCACTTGAATGCTGCCAGAGCCATTGTCAGACAACGATTCTATCTTCTTTACACCATTGATGCGAGCCAGCATCGCCTCCAGCTTGCTTGTTACCTCCATCTCCACCACCCTTGCTGAAGTATTTGGCACAGCATAGGATACCGTGAATCCTGGCAAGGTTCTCGATGGGTTGAGCTTGACTGGCAACAAGGGCAGCATCGCCAATCCTACCAAAGCAAGGCAGACGAACGATACGATGACTGTAAAAGAAGATAATCTTTTCATTTTATTAACCATTATCATACTCCCTCCCGGCTTCGCCGTACTCCCCCTATCTAAGGGGGAGAATTTTGGGAGGCCTATTCCCAATCAAATTTAGGTCTATTCCCATTCAAATTTATCTGAAAGTGAGAAGCCTGTGGCAAAATCGTGCAAGGTCAGCTTCCTGATCTTATAATAATTCTGCCAATAACTCTGCACAGCAGAGATGTAATTGCGTTGCGCCTCCTGCTGACGGTTCAGCGAAAGCGTCAAACTGTTGATGTCCGCCTTTCCGATGATGAATCGCTGGCGAGTTTCATTGTAGGCCATGATGGACAAATCAAGGGCTTCCTCTGCACTTGCCACCAAGTCCTGTTGCATGTTGAAGTCGCTCACAGCCATAATCACTTCCTCCTCGATGGAGATCTCGCTCTGTTGAGCTGATGTCTTCACCACACTCAGGTTATTCTTCGCCATATTGTATTTACCCTTGCGTACGCCCCAATCAATCAAGGGAATAGACACACTCACAGAGACCAACTCCTGTTGCAGGGGATGACGATAGGCATCTCGAAAGTTCTCGGCCACTTGATTGAAGCCCACACTGGCCGTCAAACTGGCATTGAAGCGAGATTCCTGACGAGTGCGATCAACATTTTGCTCTGCCTCCAATACGTCTTGTCGCAAGCCCAAGAAATGGGGATTGTTGGCATGGGCAATCGCAATGGCCTCATCTACAGCCACCTCTATCCTTTGCGGCTTACCGGGGAGCTCTACCCTTATCTCTGTCTCCTTATCCATATTCAGGAAGGTGGCTAATGAAAACATGGCTCGCTTCAAGGCGCTCTGTCTGTTTTTCAACGTATTCTGAGCATTCACCCTATCCAAGCGCAGAGTAAGCAAGTCGGCATTGCTGATAGCGGCAATCTTGAATCGCTGCATGCCTATATCATAGAGTGTGTCTGTGCTTTGTGCATTCTCAAGTGCCAAATCGTATTCTGCCTGAGCCATCGCCAAGGCGAAGAAATGTTCTGTAGCCTGTTCGGAAACATGCTCGGCATTGTAAAGATACTCTTTCTTGGCTTTCTCATATTTCAAGGGCTCAATCTTGCGTTCCCAACGGAAAGCGTTATAACCTATCAGGCTTTGGGAATAGCCAATGCGCAAAGGAACGGTAGTGAACTGTGTGTAGGTGTTGTGACCAAAGCTTCGCATATAGCCCAAATCGGTGGAGAGGGAGAATGTTCCACCCGTCAAGTCAAAGTTTTGTTGCAGAGACAGTTGTCCGTAAGAATAGAAAGACTGTTGACTGCGATAGACATCGATGTCCTGAGTAGAGTCGTAGCGACGGGTAATGTCACGATAATACTGTGCTGGCGTAAGGTTCAGCGTAAGCGAAGGCAAGCGGTTGGCTCGATAGGAGCGATACTCCCAATAGCTCGACAAATACATGTTCTGGGTGCGGAAAGCCTCCAAAGAGCTGTCGTTTGCCAAAGCAATGGTCTGCGGCAAGGTTAGTGTTAATGTCCGCTGAGCATGAACACAATTGACAATGGACGATTGACAATTGACGATTATTGCCAATGCCAAACGCAGTAATATCTTATTCTTTAATCTCATAATCTCCTTATTTTATATATTTAATCGTCAATCGTCAATCGTTAATCGTCAATTGTCAATAATCAATGGTCAATCGTCAATTGTCAATCGTCAATTGTCAATCGTCAATCGTTAATCGTTAATCGTCAATTTTATATATTGCCCAGTAAGCTAACGGAATGACAAAAAGGCTCACAAGGGTGCCTATTACCATCGCCCCAATCATCGCAATGGCAAGGGGCTTCTGCAATTCCGAGCCCATATCGAAGCTGAAAAGCAAAGGCACCATAGCAAAGATGGTGGTGAGGGAAGTCATGATGATGGAGCGCAATCGTCGCCTTCCTGCCTCATGAATGGCTTCCAACAAAGGCACCCCCTTCTTCCGCAATTCATTGATAACATCAATCTTGAGGATGGAATCGTTGATGATGATACCACAAGTGACGATGATGCCAATGGCCGACATCAGATTCAGCGTATGGCCACACACCCAAAGCAACACTAAAGCAGCCGACACATCGATGGGAATCTCTACCAAAACGATCAAGGGTTGCACAAAGCTCTCAAACTGAGCCGCTAAGATGAAATACATCAGCAAGATGGATATCAGCAAGATAACCACCAATTCGCCCATCATCTCACGATTGTCGTAGATGCTGCCACTGAATGCCACATCCCAATGACCAGTTTCCTCTGCCACTTGTCGAGAAGCTTTCTCTAAAGGTTGTTCATTGGCTACATCATAGAACCTGAAGGGGATATACTCGCCATTTCTGCCTGCCGTGATGGTCTTCAAATCCTCTGAAGGCATCAATTTCACCAAACTGCTAAGAGGGATGAAATTAACTTGACCTTGAGCATCAGCTTGTGTTCGAACCAAAGTCTGTGCCATTACCTCACTGATTGACTGCTCCTGCCCCACTATGCTGACAGGCAGATTCTGTTGAAAAGTATGCAAGGTGGCCACACTATTCTCCTTGAAAGTTGTCTTAAGTGTCTGCATCACTTCATCATAGCTCACATGATAGAGTTGCAGCATCTCTTGCGAGATATGTATATTCAGCTGATTTTCAAAAGCCAAGCCATCAGGTGACTTACCTGATAACTGGGTCAATCTGTTTTGCAGACTTCTCACCTCATCAGGTTTAGGAGCTTCCCCTTTGTTGCGAGCATAAAACTCGGCTGTGAAAGGAGCACTGCCTGTATCAAACAGTTTCTCGAACACCGTTTCTGGAGGGAAGAAAGTTACCACAGCCATAGGATAACGCTTTTGAATCCAATCGGTTATCCTCTCTTGCAAGAGGTGTATATCATCTGTATCTTCTGTCTTGAAATACAGTTCTGCCTCAGTTACAGACAAGGATTCGCCCCTATCCAACAGATAATCCTGTTGCCCAATGGCAGCAGTCTGCTCAATGGCAACTCCCTTCGTCTCAGCAAAGAGCGCATCCACACGAGTCTGATTCTCATCCAAATGTATATGTTCATTCCACTCCACCCTTGCCATCAACTCTCGCTGATCAATCTCTAGCATCCGCTCTAAATCAATGACATAGAACATCCATACGCAAAGAGGAAGAGTCAACAGGGTTGCTATCGAGCACAGCAGTTTGTGCGAAAACACCCAGTTGATTCCTGTATCATACAAGCGATTGAAAATTGACGATTGACGATTGACAATTGAGTCCTCCAAATTAGCAGGTGAACTCCTTCTTAAGCTCTCCCTCTTAGATAGAGGGAGTACCCCGTCAGGAGGAGAACACTTCCCTAAGCTCTCCCTCTTAGATAGAGGGAGTACCC
>CACZRQ010000245.1 GCA_902783615.1 uncultured Bacteroidales bacterium
AACCTTCATCCGCAAGCGCACAGAAAAGGATATCTGGCAAAACCTCTACGAGTTGCCCATGATTGAGAGCGATCATTCTTTGTCGTTTTCCGAGTTGCTCCAGGCTATGTCTTCTATGTTGACTCCAGGCGAGACACCACAGATAACTCTGTTGAGTAAGGGGGTGAAGCATGTTCTTACCCATCGCATCATCCTGGCCGACTTCTACGAGGTGGCACTTCCTCCAGATACCCGCTCATTCTATAAATATAATAAGGTGAAGATTGAAAGCCTGTCAAACTATGCCTTCCCGAGGCTTATCACAAATTTTTTAGAGAAATCCATTTAAAAACTTGGAAGATGCATGTTTTTTCTCTAAATTTGTGCCGACAATTAATTTAAATAATAACAGTTATGAATAAAGCGATTTTAATTGGTAATGTGGGCAGAGATCCCAATGTAAAGTATTTTGAAGGTGGACGTGCAGTAGCTCAAGTGCCATTGGCTACCACAGAAAGAGGTTACACACTGCAGAACGGAACAGTTGTTCCCGATCGAACCGAGTGGCATAACTTGGTGTTCCGTAATGGGATGGCTCAGACTGTAGAAAAGTATGTTCACAAAGGCGACAAGCTGTATGTGGAGGGTAAGATTTTCACTCGCAGCTACGACGACCAGAGTGGCATCAAGCGTTATGTGACCGAAATCTATGTTGACGAGATGGAGATGCTCACACCTAAATCAACCCAGCCTGGAACGGCTCAGGCTACAGCTCCTCAGCAGGCTACCCAGCAAGGCATACCTGCAAACGAGCCCGATACGCCGTTTTAACAATATGTTTAACTAAAACTGTATTCTTTGGACTCAGATTCATTTTTATCTCAGCTAACAGCTGTATTTAATGACATCACTATTCAGCAGCCATCAACAGCGGCGATAGTCGCCATTGTTGTGGCTGTTGTCTTGTTATTTTTCTCTGCATTCGCTTCTGCCTCCGAGATTGCGTTTTTCTCGCTCTCACCTGCTGACCTGAATGTGATTAAGGAAGAGAAGAATGCTTCCGACAAGCGTATTTGCCGTTTGCTTAGAGACAAGGAGCGACTGTTGGCTACTATCCTCATCACCAACAACTTCGTGAATGTCACCATCATTTTGTTGTGCAACTATTTCTTCATGAAGGTTATCAAATTCGGCTCTCCGCTTGCCGAGTTCCTGATTCTCACGGTGGTGCTGACTTTCCTCCTGTTGTTGTTTGGCGAGATAGTGCCAAAGATTTATTCAGCACAAAACACATTGAAATTCTGTCGCTTCGCTGCTCCTGGCATCAGTTTCTGCCATTCGTTGTTCAAACCTTTCGCACAGGCACTGGTGCGCAGTACGTTTTTCATGAACAAGTACTTCTCACCCAAGAAACACAATGTGTCGGTGGATGAGCTGGAACATGCGTTGGAGCTTACCGACAAGAAAGAAATAACCGACGAGAGCTCTATCCTGCAGGGCATCATTCGTTTCGGAGGCGAAACTGCCAAAGAGGTGATGACTTCGCGTATGGATATGGTGGCTCTCGACATCCGCACGCCTTACAAGGATGTGTTGCGTTGTATCATCGACAATGTGTATTCACGCATCCCCATCTATCAGGGCACAGTGGATAGCATCAAGGGTGTGCTCTATATCAAGGACTTGCTCCCTCATTTGGGCAAGACTGCCAATTTCCATTGGCAATCGCTTATCCGTCCGGCCTATTTCGTGCCTGAAACGAAGATGATTGATGTTCTTCTGAAGGATTTCCAAACCAGCAAGGTGCACATCGCCATTGTGGTTGACGAATTTGGAGGTACTTCGGGCTTGGTCACGATGGAAGATATCATCGAGGAAATTGTAGGTGAGATTCGCGATGAATACGACGAAGAGGATCGTTCTTATGCCGTGATCGACGACCATACCTGGATTTTTGAGGCCAAGACCTTGCTTACCGACTTCTACAAGATTACCGAGCTCGATGAAGATACTTTTAAAGAGGCTTCTGGAGAAAGCGACACTGTGGGCGGTCTGCTCTTGGAGTTGAAGGGAGAGTTCCCTAAAGTGCACGAGAAGATTGTGTATCGAGGCTATGAGTTTGAGGTACTGTCGCTTGATAAACGCAGAATCCTGAAAGTGAAGTTTACATCAAAAATAAACCGTTGAGCAATGCTCAGCGGTTTATCTTTTTCAGGAACTCAGTACAATCCTCAAATGTCTTGAACGTATGTTCTTCCGGCACCAAATCAGGAATCACATCCATCGTTTTCAGCATATACATCGGTTGAGGTTGGATAATCGTCATCAGCACCATAGTTCCGTGTGACTGGATTTCCTTGATGGCTGTTTCCATCGCATACAGACCACTCTGATCCATGAAGCTCACCAGTTTCATGCGGATAATCACAATCTTAGCGTCGGCAGGCACATCGTTCATCACGCTTTGGAACTTTGTGATGGTACCGAAGAAGATGGGACCATTCAAACGCTGTATATAAATATGGTGTCGCAGACTCTCTGGAATACCTCCCTCGTCAGCCCATGGGCTCTCCTTGTCGAAGTTGGTCATGATAGATGAGCTGTAGCCACCTTCCACCAGGTCGCTGGCACGTTTCATGAACAGCACACAGGCAATCACCATACCGATGCCAACAGCTGTGAGCAGATCCACCAATACCGTCAGGCCAAACACAATGAGCAGCACACTGGCATCAGCTTTCGGAATCTTCAGCAAATCTCTGAAACCCTTGAAGTCGATGATGCCCCAACCCACAGTAATCAGGATTCCAGCCAAAACCGACAGAGGCACATAGCGCACCAGTCCACCCAAACCCAGCAGGATGGCCAGCAGGAACAGCGAGTGAACCATACCACTGATCTTGGTGCGGCCGCCACTCTTCACATTCACCACTGTACGCATCGTTGCTCCAGCACCACCGATGCCGCAGAACAGTCCGCCCAGCATATTGCCGATGCCTTGTCCTATCAGTTCCTGGTTGCTGTTGTGATGCGTCTTTGTGATATTGTCTGCCACTACCGAAGTCAGCAGGGTATCGATGCTGCCCAAGCCAGCCAACGTGAGGCCAGGCACAACAGCCACTTTCATTGTCTCATACCAGTCGATGCCAGCCAGTGAGATACTTGCATTGGCAAAGAAAGGCATGGGCAGACCACCAGGGATGGCACCAATCAGCAGTCGGTCTTCCATTTCGAAAAACAGCGATACTACTGTCATCACAATCAGTGCTACCAGTGTGGCAGGCACCTTCTTCGTCAGTTTAGGCATCAGCCAGATGATGGCGATGGTGCCCAAACCCAGCAGCAGGGCGATGAAAGACACGCCTCCCTGCAGTCGCTCAGGCATTTCCGTAATCATGTCGATGGTCAGCACAGGCGATTTCAAACCTACCAGCGCATAAAACTGCTGCAGGATGATGATTACACCGATACCACTCATGAAACCTGAGAGTACAGGGTAGGGGATGTATCTCACATACTTGCCTATCTTGATTACACCAAAGAGAATTTGGAAGAGACCGCAGAACAGGCCTGCCATCGACATGCTGATAAGTACGGCACTCAGCGACTGATGAGCTGTCCAAACGCCACTGATCAGACTGGCGGTGATTACCGTCATAGGTCCCGTTGGTCCACTGATCTGCGAATGTGTGCCACCAAACAGAGAGGCAAAGAAGCCCAACATAGTGGCACCAACCAGTCCTGCCAAAGCACCCATCGAACTGGCTGATGGGTCGTCAATACTTCCAAATGCTTGAATACCAAAGGCGAGAGCCAAAGGTAAAGCGACAATTCCGGCTGTGATTCCACCGAAAATGTCGCCCTTCAAATTGTTCGTTTCTATAAATGCCATAGTTGTATAAAATTTTGAGGCTGCAAAGGTAGTGATAATTGGGGGAACTGGCAAATAAAAACGTAATAATCGTCAAAACGGTTCACCTTACATGGTTAACGGTTCATGGTCAACGTTCGTTCTTCTTCGCCTCATCCCAAAGAGCATCCATCTCAGCCAATGACATGTCCTTCAGGCTACGACCTTGCTTGATGCTATGCTCCTCCACGTAGTTGAACCGTCGGATGAACTTCTGGTTGGTTTGTTCTAAGGCATTGTCGGGATTGATGTGATGCAGGCGAGCGGCATTGATCAGGCTGAACATCACATCGCCAAATTCAGCCTCTGCTTCTTCCTTGCTCATATCCTTCACGGCTTCTTCAAACTCGGCTATCTCCTCTTTCACTTTCTGCCAGGCTCCTGAGGCGTCATCCCAGTCGAAGCCCACATTGCGAGCCTTGTCTTGAATGCGATATGCCTTGATGAGGGTAGGGAGTGATTGTGGCACTCCGCTCAGCACCGTCTTGTTGCCACCTTTTTCCTTCATCTTCAACTGCTCCCAGTTCTGCAGCACCTCGCCCACACTGTTGGCCACTACATCACCATAGATATGCGGATGACGGAAAATCAGCTTGTCACACAGGCGGTCGCACACATCCTTGATGTCGAATTCACTCTTTTCATCCCCCATCTTGGCATAGAAACACACGTGCATCAGCACGTCGCCCAACTCCTTGCAAATCTCCTTGTTGTCGTTCTTCATCAAGGCTTCGCACAGTTCGTATGCCTCCTCAATCGTGTTTGGACGCAAACTCTCATTCGTCTGCTTCCTGTCCCACGGACATTTCTCTCTCAGCTCGTCGATGATGTCGAGCAGTCGCCCGAAGGCTTCCATTTTCTCTTCTTTCGTATGCATTTCCTTATTTGTTTTCGTAAGCTAAAATCAAACCTATTACCTCCGAATAATTCTTCCTCCCACCTTCCACCTTATGTAATTTCAAGTATAGGTCGAAGAAATAATCCTGTATCTTTCCAAACGTTTCACTATATTTCTCCTTCCAATACGCCCTATCTTCCTCCAGCAGCGTCTTAATTTCAGGGCGCAGACTCTCATACAGAGCCTGATAATCATCAGGACTCATCAGCACGTACGCATTATTGAACACATGGCCAAGAATCGAGTAATACCCACTGAAGCGGATGCCTTTGTCGGTCGATTGGGTAGTGGCCAGATAAGCATAGAAGTTGGCTTCACCTTCCGATGTGATACCCTGCAGATGAGCATACTCGTGAGCATAGGTTGCTGCAAAGAGGTGAGGTTGCACATCACCGTTCAGCGTAAACTCACAGAAGAACGGAGCCATGCTGCCTGTCACTCCCGCCATCGATGCCAAGGGTGTGTAAAGCATCGTCTTTACCTGTGGGTTAACAAGGTGAATCCTGTTGAATCCGTGCAACTTATATGCTGCCATCACATTCGTTTTCACTTTCTCAACGTCTTTGGTCTCAATCACTGTATAGTTGCTGTTCAAATCGTCCACATACCGTTTGGCAAAGTTGCTGAACACTTGTTCCTGATAAGCCACAGGCATGATGCCAGAGCGCTGATAGTAATTCGGCTGTCCGTAGTTCAGCCCCCATGCCCAATAGAACCACACAAAAAGCCACAGCAGATATTCCACAACATGACCCAGAGCCTTGCCAAACTTCTTCTTGGGATGCAAGAGTGCAAAGATGGGGTAGAGCACCACCCAGGCAATGCTCAATATCACAAACGCATCGCCAACAGGGAAAGGAATCCACGACGAGATATTCGATAGTATCGTACCCACCCAGGGATATATATGATTAGCATACAGCGCATTGCCACCTGGTATCAGCATCATCAGGATGGTAGCCATCAGCAGAATGCCCAGTAGCCATCTTCTCCAAACAATCGTATTTTTCTTCTTCGTTCTCATTTTGGCTGCAAAGATAATACTTTATCTTTTCATTCTCAAGATTCCTCAAAAAAAGCTTGCATGTCTCGAGATTTTTCTCGTTTTTGAAGAAAAAATAGTATCTTTGCAGGCGTTATGACAGAGACAAGGAAAGGATTCATACAGTTGCACTTGAGTGTGCTGTTGGCAGGTTTTACGGGCTTGTTCGGCCGACTCATTACGCTGAACGAAGTGGATATCGTTTGGTATAGAATGCTGTTTACCAGTTTGATTTTGATTGTGTTTGTCGGTTTGCCCCGGGTTAGCTGGCGAAAGTTCGTGCAGCTGTGTGGTTGTGGTGCCTTGTTAGGGTTGCATTGGATATTGTTCTATGGCAGCATCAAAGCTTCGAACGTGTCGATAGGTGTGATCTGTTTCTCGCTGATAGGGTTCTTCACAGCCATTTTCGAGCCTATCATCTTCAAGAAGCGATTCTCGGGTTTGGAATTTCTGTTTTCGCTTATCACCGTGATAGGTGTGTTGTGCATCTTCTCGTTCGATGCCCGCTATAGGTATGGCATCATGATTGGTGTGGTTTCAACAGCCGTGTGTGCCCTTTATTCCATTTGCAATAAGAAGGCCAGTGTGGGGGTGAGGAGCAGAACGGTGCTGCTATATCAGATGATGGGAGGCTTGGCCATTGTGACGCTTATCATCCCTGTATATCTCTGGTTCTTCCCCAGTGAACAGCCTGTGCTCGTGATACCAGAAGGCATGAATCTATGGTTGATGCTCTGTCATGCTCTGTTCTGCACAGTGGGTATGTATCTGCTTCAGATTCAGGCACTGAAAAGACTCTCTGCCTTTACGGTGAACCTTACCTACAACTTGGAACCCTGCTATACCATTATTCTGGCTTTCTTGATTTTTGGCGAAGGCAGGGAAATTAATTTCTCATTCTATGTGGGCATATCTTTGATTCTGCTGAGTGTGCTTCTGCAATCGATGAGGGTGTGGAAGAAATAATATTCTTAAAATAAATATGGTATCTTTGCCTGTTTCTGCTTTTATTTTACTAATTTTGCACTCTGTTTGAAGAAATAACGTAAAGATTAAGATAAAAATGGAGTTAGCAAGTAAGTACAGTCCCGCAGAAGTGGAGGGAAAATGGTATCAGTATTGGACTGACCATAAGCTTTTTAGTTCTAAACCAGATGGTCGCGAGCCATATACCATCGTGATTCCACCCCCAAACGTCACTGGTGTGCTGCACATGGGACACATGCTGAACAATACCATTCAGGATATTCTGGTGCGTCGCGCCCGTATGGAGGGTAAGAA
>CACZRQ010000246.1 GCA_902783615.1 uncultured Bacteroidales bacterium
GTATTCCAGATGAAAGTGTCTTCATATTGGACAAATCGAAATTCCCAACTGCTAAGATAGAATATAAATAAGGTATATGAGAAAGCTAAAGGTCACAGAGCTGAACAGAATCAGTGTCGAGGAGTTTAAGGAAGCTCAGAAGCTACCTTTGGTAGTAGTGCTCGACAATGTGCGAAGTGTCTATAACGTAGGAAGTGTGTTTCGTACTTGCGATGCTTTTCGCATTGAAAGCATCTACCTGTGTGGCATTTCAGCCCAACCACCTCAGATAGAATTACATAAAACGGCTTTAGGAGCTGAGTTTACAGTAGATTGGAAATATTTCAAAGACACTCGCGATGCTGTCAATTCTTTGCAAAGTCAAGGTTATGTTGTCTATAGTGTGGAGCAGGCAGAGGGTAGCATCATGTTGCAGGATTTGGAATTGGATAAAACACAGAAATATGCCATCGTGATGGGTCATGAGGTGAAGGGCGTGCAGCAGGAAGTGGTGGATATGTGCGATGGATGCATTGAGATTCCTCAATATGGCACCAAGCATTCCTTGAATGTAAGTGTCACCACTGGCATCGTCATCTGGGACTTGTTCAAGAAACTGAGAAAACCTTAAAACTAAATAATATGAAAAAGATAATTATTTTGGCATTATGCTTTGTTTGTCTGATATCCAAAGCACAGGATAGGGCAGACCAGCAACATCTTTCCGACCCCAATTCCTTCTCCATGATTCTGCTTGGCGACCCACAAGGCTACACCAAGTACGACATCAATCAACCTCTCTACGAACTCACCACCGTTTGGTGTGCCGACAATATCGACAATCTGAATATCAAGGCAGTACTGGTTACAGGCGATTTGGTGGAGCAGAATGAAAACATCGTACGCGATCGCAGGATGCTGAATCAAACCAGTCGCCAGATGTGGGAGTGGGCTTCGCACTGCATGGCTCGTTTGGACAATAAAGTGCCTTACATCATTGCCACAGGTAATCATGAATATGGCTACAAACGTGGCGATGAAGGGTTCACTCATTTTCCTGAATATTTCCCCATCGAGAGAAATTCCAAATGGATGGATTGTGTGGTGGCTGCTTTCCCCAATCGTGAAGGCAAGGTTTCTTTGGAGAATGCTGCCTATGAATTTGAGGACGAACATTGGGGCAAACTCTTGGTGATTGCTGCCGAGTGGGCACCAAGAGATGATGTGCTGACTTGGGCAAAAGGCTTGGCAGAAAGTGAAAAATACCAGAACCATACCGTTATTTTCATCACCCATTCTTTCCTGCGTCATCGCACAGCTGAACGAACTAATAACGAAGGATACAAGATTCAGCCTCGCAACTATGGTCAGGAAATTTGGGAAAAGTTGGTTTATCCTTGCAAGAACATTCGATTGGTGCTTTGCGGACATACAGGTGAGCCAGGCGATTTTGAAGATTCTGTGGCTTATCGTGCCGACAAGAATGCTGATGGCAAGACAGTTCACCAGATGATGTTCAATGTGCAGATCTTAGGTGGAGGTTGGGAAGGTAATGGTGGCGATGGATGGCTCCGTATCCTGGAATTCCTGCCAGATGGCAAAACCATCAAGGTGAACACCTATTCACCTCTGTTTGGCATTTCTCCATCCACCAAGCACTTAGCTCACCGCTCCGCTCCATTCGATCAGTTCGATATGGTGATAGAGAAGTAGTTAGGGGGGGTGGCGCGCAGCGACGGGGGAGTATGTTAATAAGCGACGGGAGAGTGTGTTAAAAGCGACGGTGGCGTGTGTTATACTATTATGAACAATATTTTTCCTTCAGCTCTGCATCCCTATTTGGAAGGGGTGAAAGCCATCGATAGTAGTGGGCGATCAGTGGCTTCTACCCTGTATTTGGATAATGGCTACTATCTGAAGACGGCACCCAAAGGAACTTTGACAAACGAGGCAAAGTTCACAAAGTGGTTTCATGAAAAAGGATTGTCTGTAGAGGTTGTCCTGTATCTCTCTGACGATAAAGACTACTTGTTGACTCGAAAAGCCGAGGGAGAGGTGTTGACAAATTGTTTAGACCATCCCATCGATGTTTGCAAAACTTTAGCCACAGGCTTGCTTCGTCTTCATAGCCTCCCCATTAGTGATTTCCCTGTTATCGATAAGCAGGATGTCTATATCCAAACTGCTGAGGAAAACTATCGCAAGGGTTGTTTCACCAAAGACTACTTGCTACCTTGGATTGACTTTGCCAATCGCGATGAGGCTTGGCAGGTGTTGCAAGCCCATAAGCATCTGTTACAACCAGATGCAGTGGTACATGGCGACTATTGTTTGCCCAATGTCTTGATGAAAAACGGTGAATTCAATGGCATGATAGACCTTGGTCAGGCTGGGGTAGCCAATCGCCACATCGACCTCTATTGGGCTCTCTGGTCACTTTGCTATAACTTAGGCACCGATGCCTACACCCACACCTTTCTTGATTTCTATGGCCGCCACCATGTTAACTTAGATCTACTGAGAACCATTGCCGCCATCGAAACGTTTGTATAGTCTGAAGTTTTGAAAGTAATTAGCCCTATTAGTGACATTGGTGCCCATGTGTTTCAGCAAAATTAGCCCCATTAGGGGCGACAGTTCACAGGTTGTTCTCCCCCGATAACGGGGGAGGTAAGAGGGGGTTGGGTGTAGCGATAGCGAAACCCCTGTAAAACAAGTATTAATAATAAAAGCCCTGTAGGGACGACAGATTATCATCTTGCTCTGCCTCCCCTACTACGAGCCAATAAGTCTAAATATATAAGTTCTCCCCCTTTGAAATTGGGGGAGAGCTTTCAATTATGCAGCCTCCAGCTCAATCAGCTGATACTTTATGCCTTTGTTGGTATGCTCAGATGAGCATCCCATACATTTCAGGGTTTTCCCAACCTTGATTCTCATGGAGGTATTGTCCTCGATTGTTGGGAATTGGCTCTTCAGCTTATCGAAAACATGATCCAGCAGATACCAATTCGACTGCTCGTTCTCCTCTGGAAGCTTGTAGCACGTGCAAATCATCTCATCCAGCTTGTAATCCTTGAGATAAGGCTGATTCAACTGTTGCATACGCTCCACTTCTTCATTCGAGAACCAGTAGGGAGTATGCTCCTCTCTGATTTCATAAAGTGCTTGGGCATACAACTGTCCATAGTCGATGGGCGACTCATTGTCAATCATCATACCCTTAGGCACTTGCAGGCAGATGTAACGTCGGCTCCCCGTAGGGTCGTTCAACGGACGCTCGTCGTTGGTGGTGGCTATAAACGAGGCATATCGCCTGCGGTCTTCCTGGCTCTTGCCGAAGATGGGGCGTCCGTTCACTTTCTGGCGCGAAAGTGTCTGCTTCAGCTTTCCTTGCTGGCCTCCTTTCATGTTGGCAAACTCGTCGATGTTCACCAACAGATTGTTAGTCAGTGCCATGTCCGCATCAAACTTATTGCCAAAGTTGATGTGGTCTAAGTAGTAGCAACGCAGTGAAGGCGGCAGCAATCTAATCGCGAAGGTTGTCTTGCCACATCCCTGTTGACCTATAAGCACTGGCACGGATTCGTTACCATGCTCTGTGTCAAGCCCTAACCAATGGGCCACGGCAGAACGAAACCATGTGCAGCACCAATTCCGCTTTTCAGTTGTGAGGCCTGGAATGCGGTCGAACAATGCTCCCACATGGTCTTGTCCGTCCCATTGGGGAAGATGCTCCAGATGATGTTTGATGGGGTCGAAATCGACCACCGCATCCGAATAGATATACTCCTCAATGTCAGGGCGTGGGGATTTCTTGCAGATACCCTCCATCTTGGCTTTGCGCACAATGGAGTTCATTGCTTCAGGTGTCACGACTGACCACTCTTCAGTTTTGTCGTTTTCCGTTTTCTTACGATATTCCATCTTGCCCCTGAGCACATTTCGACGGAATTCGTACTTTTCTTGAAGGAAGCACTCAATGAGATACACTGAGTCCTGCGCCATTTGGCCATTTCTCATTAAAATAAAAATGTTTTTTAGATGAATACTTTTTTGTATTTCAGAAAAGCGTTGGAATGGGAGAAAGAGTTATCAATGTCACAAGCCACCTCTTAAGCTATACGGCAACAAAGGTAA
>CACZRQ010000247.1 GCA_902783615.1 uncultured Bacteroidales bacterium
CAACGGACGCTGCCTGTCCTCTGTTCATCAATCATTCATAGAACTCATTTGCCTCCCGAAAGAGGGAAAGCGGTTACAAAGATACGGCGAATTTTTGAATCCACCAAGAAAAAACTCAAAAATTTTTCAAAAATTTTCTCTTTTTCTTCTTTGTCACCATTTCTCTCAAGGAGCGCTGCTCTCGTTCTCGAAAGCGGGTGCAAAGGTACGCACTTTTTGATTACCCACCAAATATTTTGAAGAAAATTTTCAAATTATTTTTTACACCTTATATATATATATAGGAGAAGCTCAAATCGACTCGTTGCGGGTCAGCAAATGTTCCAAGGTCATTAGCTGCTCTTTTCCAAGTGACAATTTTTCAAACATGTCTTGATAAACGTCTAAATGGTGTATGTCGGTTCCAACATAATCATACATCCCCCACTCCATCAAT
Source organism: uncultured Bacteroidales bacterium (assembly GCA_902783615.1). GTDB lineage: Bacteria > Bacteroidota > Bacteroidia > Bacteroidales > Bacteroidaceae > Bacteroides. The sequence continues at coordinate 437 of CACZRQ010000247.1, forward strand.
TGCTCAGCCACAGCTTTGGGTCTTCTACCGTAATAGCCGCTTAACGACATGATATTCAACTGAAACTCATAGCCTTTCCTCTTGAGATTCTTATAATCCTCTTCACCCATATACTCGTATCTTTCCGGGTGAGCAATCAATGGCCGGTAGCCTTTCTCCCATACGCTCTTCAGCATGCCATCCAGATTTACCGGTGGGGAGAAATAGGATGTCTCCACCAACAGATGCTCTTTTCCCAACAACAAAGGGTCAGCATCAAGTTTGTTTTCAAAGCCTGCATCCAACATATATTCGGCGGCCAGATGGAGTTGACAAACCCCTTGATAAACCGAAACAAGGCTTTCAAAACATTTCCGCAACGATTCCGTTGTATTCCTCACATCCTCCATCACATGAGGAGTAAGCCACAGCGTCCGGTAGCCCATCTGTTCCAGAAATTGCAAAAGCTCCAAAGATTGTTGGGTATCCCGAGCTCCATCATCCACTCCTGACAAAATATGGGCATGCACGTCAGTCTTACCTTTCAGAATCTCAGAGGCAAGCACCGAATATCTCTTTCTGAATAAAGAAAACATATTATTTACGACCAAAGGTTGATTACTTCATCACAGATTTCTGCCACTTCCGTTCGATGGGTGACAAAAATCAGCGTCTTGTCATACATCCTGAAAAGCTTTAGCAACAGCTCCCTTTCCGTATCAATATCCAGGGCAGAACTGATTTCATCAAACAACATGACCTGTCCGGGTTGTAACAGGCCTCGTGCAATGGCAATTCGCTGAGCCTGCCCTTCACTCAGACCCATCCCATGCTCACCCAACTCTGTATCCAGTCCATTGGGAAAACTGAACACGAAATCAGCCATCGCGGTTTGCAATGCCCTTCTCATCATTTCATCTGTAGCATCAGGATTGCCCAGTTGGAGATTCTGCCTGATAGTACCGCTCATCAGAGAGTTACCCTGTGGCACAATCACGAAGTTGATGCGCGTATGTTCACTCACTGGGATAGATTCCCCTTGCGTATAAATCTCAAGCTTGCCATGATCAGGACGCAGCAAGGCCAGCATCAGACGCAAGATGGTAGTCTTGCCAATGCCCGTTTCACCCATGATGGCCACCCTCGAACCTGGTTTGAAGTCATAGGAGAAATGCTGCAGCACCTGTCTTTCCTCAGTCGGATATTTGAAGCCCACGTCCGTCATTCTCACGCCCACCCGTCCTTCTAATGAAACGAGTTGGGATTCACCCTCTTCCAGTTGTCCATCCATCAATTCACACAATCGATCCACGCTCACAGTAGAATGCACCAGCTGAGGAACCATATTCAACAGGTTGAGAATAGGATATTGGATCTGGCCGACCAACTGCAAGAAAGAAGTCATGACACCAATGGTGATGATACCGTCCCTCAATTGCAGACCGCCCCAGACGAAAGCGAACAGGTATCCAAAGCCGAAGCAAGAAGCCAGCATAGTGCGTGTCACCACCGTAAACCTCGTCCGGTGCATCACATCCCCAGCCCAATCCTGCTGCCTGTCATCCAGCAGTCCTGTCATCCATTTCACGCCTCGCAGCGACCGCAGCATCGCATTGTGCTCCACCCCCTCTTGCACCAGCATCTGCACTCGACTCTCTTTGATCCTAATCCTTTCTGTCATCTGTCTCAACGTTCTGGAAATCAATTTACCAGCTATCACGACAAAAGGAGTGATCAGCAGCAAGACCCATGCCAGCACCACATCCATGGAATGCATCAGCAGGAAAGCGCCAATCACCTGGATGGCACAAACCATCATCTGAGGGAACAGAGACACCTGAACGTTACACACCGTCTCGACATCCTTGGTCAAACGTGATGTCACATCGCCAGAATGTATGTTCCTTTCCGCGAACAGCAGTTTCCGCATCAGGCAATCGAAAGCCGACCTACGCAGGAAATTCATTTGCCTGACCTCAGCCGCGACTGTCCAATAATAAGCCCACTGCCTCAATGCGATGCCCAAAGCTACGGCTCCTACCATCAGGACCACCATCCGCCAAATGGCATTTTCGTCTGCCGCATGAATCGTCACATCGATAAACTGTTTGCTCAGCCAGACAATCAGCAGTCCCAAAGCCACTTGGCCAACGCCAGAGAACACCCTCATCAACACATTGAAGCGGATGCTCTTTGCATTGTTCCACAGCCAGCGCAGATAATTCACCCTATTATTCCTATCTTTTTCCATTGTTCCATCAGTTCATCCACATCGTGAGTAGCCTGATCTACAGACACATCGTATGCCTCACACAAGGCTTTTACCAAATCTTCAGCAGTAAACTCCCCTGTTTCTTTGGCCTTATTCCACAACAATGCCACTGCATCGTTTACCTGAACCATACATCTCAGATCTAAAGCGTCCAGTCCTTCAGCCACAATCACATGGTCTGAACCGACAGTCCTCAACACCAATCCATCTCTAATTTTCATAGCGCATCGATTTCATTCATTATTAACCAACAAACCAGCACTTTTTTATAGGCCTGCAATCTCACATTCACGAATCTCGTAAATCACCCTCTCTTTATCATATTTGTGATGTATGGCAAGTGCTTCGTAAACTCTTCTATAGACCACAAGAGTCACTGTTGTATTACCTTTTACAACTTTCAAGAACGTCTTATACGAGATGCCAGATTTCTTCGCCAAAAGCTTGTGACTTCCATAATATGACAATAGCATGACTTTTATGTACTTTGTGATGCGGGCAATATAATTATTATGATTGAACCCGCGAAATAGTTGATTATTCAATTGAGTTTTAACTTAAAATAAATTGAGGAAGTGGAAACGCGTTTCCACTTTTGTTTATTAATCATTAAAACCTAAAAGATAATCGATAACTCCCGGCTGTAATACGAATTTAAAGTCTAATTTCGCACGTCAGAAAAAAGCTGGCAAGTAAAATTTAAATGATAATGTCAAAACAAACAAATTAATAAAATATTTTGTATGAAAACAGATTTTAGAGTATCCATTTTCGCCAACTTGCAGTCATGCAACAGCAAGGAGGTAGGGTTCGACGAGGTTGTCCGCTTGGTAAAGCACGACACCATCGTCGGTCAGAAAACCGCTGCCTATCGACAGATGGCACATGTCATCAGTCGCGAGGAAGCCAACAAACGCGTCAAGAAAGAACGCATGGAAGCGTTCTCTGTCGGCGTCATCTTTGACAGTTCGGGCAAGCAGCCCGAGAATGTCATCCAATTCACCGGCCTAGCCATGTGTGACATTGACAAGATTGACACATCCCCCCTAGACTCTCCCCCTCAGTTAGGGGGAGTACCCTCCGCAGGAGGGGGAGGGAGTATGTTGTCCCCCATGGAAACAATCAGACAATTGATCATCAATGACCCTCACACGCTACTTTGCTACACCACCATCAGCAAAAATGGGTTGAGGGTGATCTATCGGTATCAAAGAGAATCAATGGTCAATTGTCAATCGTCAATTGTCAATAATGAAATCCAAGTTCAATTAGACGGCGTCCCCTGGCGTGCCGCCTTCCAGGCCGGCAACGACTACTACCGCCGACTCACAGGCTGCGACTACGACAAAGCCTGCAGCGACTACGGCCGCCTCTCTGGTCTAGCCCATGATCCCGAGGTGTATTACAACCCCGATGCCGAGCCGTTCGTCATCACCGATGAGATGATCCTTGCCGCCAACTTTGCCGATGGCACCCAGGAAGGCAGACCCTATAAGGAACAGCCTGCTGGCAGCCAAACTGCCACTGCCGATGAAGCCTGGCCACGCGTAGAGAAGATGCTCAGCAAGAGCGACCTGAAGTACGAGCTACATCACCGTCACGACTTCATCCTCCATGCCAGCTACCTCTTCAACCGCTTCGGCGTTCCCGACGAGAGCCTAAGGTCATGGGCAGAAACTCATTGGTCCGACTTCGACACCCGTGAGCGCGACTCCATCATCAGACATTGTTATAAGAATGAAGGAGAGCACGGAACCTGGCGCCTATCCACCAGCCATCGCAAGAAGAGCCACGAGAACTCTATGATTACCATAGCCGAAATCCGCGACTGGCTCTCTGCGCACGTCGAGCTTGCCTACAACGTAGTCACCGACCAGACCATGCTTCGTAATATTGACAATGGACAATTGAGCTTCGCTCCAAATCGCTCCCGTTCGGCAGTCCTTGAGCAAGCTCAGGACTGCTCTCACTTACCCGCGATTTTGACCATTGACCATCCGGATGAAAACCACCCAATAAGTTCTCCCCCTAAGTTAGGGGGAGTACCCAAATCCACAGGCGCTTCCTACCAAGACTCTCCCCCTAAATTAGGGGGAGTACCCTCCGCAGGCGCTTCCTACCAAGACTCTCCCCCTAAGTTAGGGGGAGTACCCTCCGCAGGAGGGGGAGGGAGTATGTTGCACCCCCAATGGCAGATCGTTGATGATCGAATCCTCGCCTCCCTCCGTTCCCAAATGGCCGTCGATACCGACAAGCGCGTGCTCAAAAGCGACGTGTACGACGTCATCAAAAGCGACTTCGCCCCACTGGTACACCCCGTGAGAGACTACATCAACGCCCTACCCCCTTGGGATGGCAGAGACCGTGTAGGCGAGCTCACCACCCACATCCACGTAGAAGCCCTGCTGCCCGAGCAGAATCAAGACGAAGCACAGCAGGATCTCGCCTGGGCGTTCCACAAATGGATGGGTGCCACCGTCATGACCTGGATGGACGACAACGTCTCCAACCATGAAGTATTCACCATCATCGGCCGCCAGGGCATCTACAAGACCACCCTGTTCCGCTACCTCCTGCCACCTGAGTTGCGGTCCTACTTCTGGGAGAATGCCCACAACACCTTCTCATCGAAGGACGATCATCTCGCCTTAGCAGAGAACTGCCTCGTGGATATCGAAGAAGTGGAAGCCACTACACAGCACGAACTGTCGGAGCTCAAATCTTTGATTACCAGTGATACTGTGAAGGAACGAAGACCATACGCCAGGTTCCGTGATGCCAAGCACAGGTTGGCTTCCCTCTGCGCTACAGGCAACCAGCAGCGGTTCCTCACCGACGAGACCGGCAACCGCAGGTGGCTCTGCTTCAAGGTGAGCCACATCGACGATCCCAGGAGCTGGGGTATTGATTATCAGCAGCTGTACGCCCAAATCCGAGAAGAATTAAAGGACGGTTTCCGCTATTGGTTTGATTATGAGGACGAACAGCGCGTAGAGCGTCTCAACAAGCCCTTCCGTGTGGAGAGCGATGAAGAGCAGCTCATCCGCATGCGCCTGCGGCCACCCCATGAGGGAGAGAACGTCAAGCTCATGAATGCAGCCATGGTGTGCCAGCTCCTCAACGGAGGCCATGTAGGCTATCCCCTATCCTCCCGCAAGGTCAGCGTGGCCATGAAGCGGCTGGGATTCGAGAGTGTGCACACCCGACAGGGCAACCTCTTCAAGGTATTCGAGATACCTTACGATCAGGTGCAGGCCCATCTAAGTGCAGCAGCCTACGATGCCACTCATGATAACCCTCATGAGCCGGAAAGCCCCACCCAAACCAAATTGCCATTCTGAAGACAAGTGTGAAGCTGTGAATCACGCGTACGCAACTTTTACTATATATATACATTTAACTATTTTCTATCTCATTTAGTTTTTTCCTGTATATATAAAAGTTAGTATAAGAAGCTTCACCGCTTCACACAAGAGGTAGATGGCATCAAATAGTCATAGGTTTACGGTTGTCAAACCACAGGTTAACAACCTGTAAACATATAGTTTAACACTAAAAAACATAGCGTTTATGAAAGCAATGAACAAGCAGAAGCTCGCGGGTTATGCCGGAGTAAGTGTCAAGACCCTGATGAGCTGGTGCAAGCCCTACATGAAGGAGTTGGAGCAAATGGGACTCAAGCCCCATGCCAAGGTGCTTCCTCCACATATCGTGCGCTACATCGCCGACAAGTTCACCATCATTTTCGAGAAGGAAAACAACTTATCGGGCGGAAAGTAAATAATCAGGCGGAAACCGAAGCAAGCCGAAAGTAGCCTGCGCCAATGTTGTACCTTTGCACTGTTATCGATAACAAACGAACTGAATTATTAACAACTTAAAAACTTTTGAAGTATGATTCGTTACATTCTCAAGAAGTGCAAGAACATCAAGCAGGCCATCTACAACAGGTGGTTCGCTTACCCCCTGATCGAGGA
>CACZRQ010000248.1 GCA_902783615.1 uncultured Bacteroidales bacterium
ACAGTAAATAATGTGTCCATAATAATTGATATTTTATAATTGATGATATTAGTTTAATAGGATTCTGCGGATGTCGTTCAGCTTGGGTTTGAAGCGATTGGAGGCCAGATGGTCGTTCGACAAGGCAGACCCCATGCAATACTTACTGAAACTGTGTGGATGGATGTGTAGTTGTCGCAACATATCCAAGATGGGTGAATAGCACATGCCATCACGCTTGAGCTCGATGATAGCCAAGTTACCCATCTCGCAGTCCAGTCCTGTCACCAGGTTGTGAAACTCCAAGCTGGTGTCGATGGTGAGTCTTTCGGTCTTGGCCTTGTTCACCAAGGTGATTCTCTTGAAATGGTTGTTCAGGGCAGGCTGCAGATCATCTGGGGCATAACGCAGATGATCGTGCAGAAACTGCTTTTTCTCGGAATCGTTGATGTTCATGTCTGCCACAGCCATACGCTTTTTCTTGGTACGGTTGTGGTTGTTCTTGGTCTTCACTTCCATGAATTGCAAACCGGAACTTACATAAGTACGGAAGCGTAACTTCTGACGGCCCGTATGACCGTGCAGATGCTCGCTGTACATGTCGTAGTCTTTGGTGTCGAAATACGTTGTGTCGTAAGCCAGATTTCTCTCACCGTCAACCTCCTGCATCCAATAGGCATCCTTGGCCATCTGGAGCAGTTGGGTAAGCTTCTGAACCGTTGTCACAAACTTTGTGTCGATACGGTTCATCAGCTTCACCTCGTTCATCTCTGCCAATGTGATTGGCTCATACATTGTAATTACCTCGTTCATTATTAACCTTTGTTTTTATTATGAAAAAGAAATGCTGTTTCATTTCTGATGCAAAGGTATAACGAACGAAGTATGTGGAAAAATCTATTCAGCGAACGGGCTGATTTGTTCAGTGAAAGCTATTTTTGGTCCCCCTCCATCTGAAGCAGGCGTAGTTTTCGGTCGATGCCTCCCGCATAGCCGGTAAGTGAGCCATTGGAACCAATTACTCTGTGACAAGGAATGATGAGCGACAGAGGGTTATGCCCAACAGCCCCTCCTACGGCCTGTGCAGATTTGCATCCTATCTTGCGGGCAATGGTGGCGTATGTGGTTGTTTGTCCATAGGGAATCGTCAGCAACACCTGCCATACCCTTTTGCGAAAGTCGCTGCCACGAAGCTTGATGGGCGGCATGAATCCAGGATTCTTGCCGCTGAAATAGCAGTCAAGCCAACGGCGGGCCTCGGTAAAAACTGGCAAGTATGGTGATGCTTCATGCTCTGTTGCAAGCACATCGCCAAAGTATTTCTGCCCATCGAACCAGAGTCCGATGAGTGCCTTGCCATCCGATGCCATCATGATGCCACCCAGTGGCGATTGGTATTGCGCAGTATAGTCCATCTTATCTATTTCGGACAATGTCCGTGTATTCTCATTGCTAATTTATTGGTTTGACGTGTAAAGATACAATAATTACAGCTCAGATGCAATAGTATTGCAGGGAAAAAAGCAAATATCCATTGAGATATTAAGAATTATACATAACTTTGTTTCCTGTATAAAAATGAAAGTTATGAAGTTACACCGTTTATATATGATCGTCTTGGCTGCCAGCATGTGTTTGGCAGGTTATTCACAGACAGCTGAGGTAGTCTTGGACTCCTTGAAGATACAAGGACAGATGCGTCTTTTTTGGATATACAAACCAGCTGGCATACAAAGGGATGCCCCTTTAGTGTTTGTGCTGCACGGCTATGGCAATCCTGGTGAACAAAAAACCTGGATGGACAAAGCTGCAGATAAATACAAATTCGCCATCTGTGTACCGCATGGGTGGAAAGACCCCAAAGGAAAGCCTTCGTGGAATGTGGGCTATCCCTTTCAGGAGGGATGGAAGGTCGATGAAGTGGCAGGCATGGAACAACTGGCCGAACATGTACAGCAAAAATACGGCTTAAGCCGGGTAAACACGTTCATGACAGGCATGTCGAATGGAGGGGAAATGTGTTACCTTACAGCTTTCAGCGAACAAAAGACTTTCAAGGCTGTTGCCCCCGTATCCGGTTTAACTATGGAATGGATCTACCGCACGATGGATGCTCCCAAACCTATGCCGGTTTTTGAAATACACGGAACGGCAGACCATACATCGGAATGGAATGGCGACTTGACGAACGAGGGCGGTTGGGGAGCTTACATGCCTGTACCCATTGCCATTGGCTATTGGGTCGCCAAGAATAAGTGCGAGATAGAGACAACGGAACGTGTGGAAGGACTGAACAAGGAAAATGGTCGGTCTGTCATCAAGCATAAATATACAGGTGGTCCCACTGGTTGTGAGGTATGGCTGTATGAAGTGGTGAATGGTCCCCACAGTTGGTTCACCGAAGACATCGATACAGGAGAAGAAATCTGGACTTTCTTCAGCAAATATTTAAATGAACCTTAATTTTGTGATGTAAAAATTGTACCTTTGCAGCTATGTGGTTGATCTTAGCATTCATCTCTGCTGCCTTACTGGGCTTATACGACGTTTTCAAGAAGCAGTCGCTCAAGGACAATGCCGTCTTACCGGTATTGTTTCTCAACACCATCTTTTCGTCATTGGTGTTCCTGCCTTTCATCGTTGTATCATCAACATCACCCCAGCTGCTGCAAAGCACCATCTTTTTTGTGCCCGAAGCAGGATGGGAGGCCCATCGACTCATACTGGTAAAGTCGTTCATCGTACTCTCTTCATGGATATTGGGCTATTTCGGTATGAAGCACTTGCCCATCACCATAGTAGGGCCCATCAATGCCACCCGTCCTGTCATGGTGCTCATAGGTGCCATGTTGCTCTTTGGCGAACGCCTCAACCTCTATCAGTGGATCGGTGTGTCATTAGCCATTATCTCGTTTTTCCTGCTCAGCAGGTCAGGACGCAAGGAAGGCATCGACTTCAAGCACGACCGCTGGATCTATTGCATCGTTCTGGCAGCAATCATGGGTGCTGTCAGTGGTCTGTACGACAAATATCTCATGACACGACTCAATCCCATGCTGGTGCAGTCGTGGTACAACGTCTATCAGGTGGGCATCATGGGTACGGTCATCGCCTTGTTGTGGTGGCCTAAGCGCAAGAGCACCACACCGTTTCGTTGGAAGTGGACCATCATCTGCATATCGTTGTTCCTGTGCGCAGCCGACTTCGCCTATTTTTATTCCTTGAGTATGGAGGGTTCTATGATCTCCATTGTCTCGATGGTCAGAAGAAGCAGTGTGGTGGTGTCTTTCCTCTTCGGAGCCCTTGTTTTCCGTGAAAAGAACCTGAAGAGTAAAGTCATCGATTTGATTTTGGTGTTGATTGGTATGTTCTTCCTGTATTTAGGATCGAATTAATAATAGATAGGTGGCGCCTCGGATATAAAAATGAATAATTCATTTTGTTATTCTCTCAACTTGTACTATCTTTGCCAATAAGAATGAAAATCTTATCTAATCATTAAAAAACGAAGTTATGAAGAAATTGTTATTTTTGGCATTTGCTGCTATGATGGCAGTGGGTGCAAGTGCTCAGGAACTGGCCAACTTTGGTCGTGGCCAGCAGATCGTATCTCCTGAAATCAAGGGTGATTCAGTAACCTTCCGTCTGAATGCCAACTATGCTACCGTAGTGAACCTCTATGGTAACTGGATGGCCAATTACACAGATGTAGTGCCTCTGAAGAAGGGTGCCAACGGTATTTGGGAAGTGACCATCGCTGCCCCAGAACCAGAGATTTACACTTACAATTTCATTGTTGACGGTGTAAATGTGAATGACCCTGTGAATTACATGGTACAGCGTGATGGTACCCGCTACCTGAACATGCTGTTTGTTCCTGGTGAGCGTTCTGCCAATTACAACGAAACGGCTCATCGAGGAACAGTCAGTTACAAATGGTATGACAGCAGCATCCTCGGTAGCAACCGTCGTTTGACTGTCTATACCCCATACGGCTATGAAACCAGCAAGAAGAGCTATCCTGTGCTCTACCTGTTGCATGGTGGTGGCGGTGATGAGGAAGCATGGTCAAGTATGGGTCGTGCCGCTCAGATTATGGACAACCTGATTGAGCAAGGCAAGGCTGTTCCCATGATTGTGGTAATGCCTAACGGTAACCCAGGTCAGCAGGCTGCGAATACCATGGGATTGCCCGTGAAGAACATCGACACCCGTGCACCCGAGAATGCCAACCTTTATGTGAAGAGTCTGGTGAACGAAATCATTCCTTTCATCGAGAAAGAATATCGTGCCATTCCCAAGAAGGCATCACGTGCCATCTCTGGTTTGAGCATGGGTGGTGCACACACATTTGCCGCTACCACACTGTTCCCCAACACGTTCGACTATATCTTGCCGTTGAGTGCAGGCACTCGTGAAAGCGAACAGCTTGATGCACAGTTGCAAGGCATCAAGAAAGCTGGCTACAAGCTCTATTGGATTGGCTGCGGTACAGCCGACTTCACATACGAAGGCAATCAGATTCTTGACCGTGCCTTGACCCGCAATGGCATGGAGCATACTTTCTTTGAGAGTACTGGTGGCCACGAGTGGAAGAACTGGCGCTTGTATTTGAACACCTTCGCACAGTTGCTGTTCAAGTAAGAACACAGAAAAAAATCTTACGCCAGAAGAAGCTAATTCTAAAGTCAACTTCTTCTGGCGTAAGGCATTCAAGGCTTGTATGTGACACTTATATTATGTCACGAAGTTCGTCCTCTAAACGTGCTTTCACAAATGCCAGTAGGGCAGGATTCTCACTGGAGTGAAGGTAGAAAGAACGCACCATGTCGAGAGCGGCATAAGGACGTAACTCTTTGTTCAAAGCCTCTACATTGGTGTTGCCTGTGTAGGCTTTGGCAAATTCACGCCAGAAATCCAGCATCTGTTCGCGGCTCATGTGGGTAAGGTTCTGCACGGTAGGAAGAACACTGTCTTCCACCATCATTTTATATAAATGGGCTAAGTCCATGATGTAATGGCCTTGTGACAACCAACCCAAATCTATCCAATAGTGCTGGCCATTGGCCACGATGATATTGCCTGGTTGGAAATCACCATGCAAGCAGTTTTTGCTTTCCGGCAACGACTCTGCTACTTCTGTCAGTAGTTTCCTCTGAGTTTCAGACACGATGGGAGATGTTTCTATTGCCTTCAGCAACAGCTGTTTCATGGGTACCACATAGTCGTTTTCCTCAATGATTGTTTGATGCAGTTCTTTCCCCAACTGTGCCATTTTGGTGGCATATTCCGCAATATGGTCAGGATGGTCAGCACAAAGTCTGGCAAACGACTTTTTCCCTTCAATCTTTTCACACAGATAGCCGTGGTCATTACCATCCCTCACCATTTCATACATCTTGGGTGTAGGCAATCCCGTTTTGAAAGCTGTTTGCGCGGCATAGAATTCTTGCTCCACCTTCTCAGCAGAGCCCATGTCGGTTCTCACTATTTTCAACAACATGCCAGGGTGAGCGGAAGAGACGAAAGCCTGACCGTTATAGCCTTCGCCCACCTGCCTCCATTCACTGAGGTCTATTTGCGGATAATTCGTCATTTGTAATATTGCGTTTTAAGTTCAGAAACAACAGTCAGGTACTGGATTGTGCATAAAGCTTCGCCATCAAGGCACCGCTGATGTTGTGCCATACACTAAACACTGCACCGGGGATGGTGGCGAGGGGATAGGCTGCAAAATGAAGGACGGCCAAAGAAGAGGCAAGGCCAGAGTTCTGCATGCCCACCTCGATGGACACAGCCACACTCTTCTCTCTCTTCAGATGGAGCAGATGGCCAATGAAATAGCCTACTGCATAGCCGCTGAGATTGTGAAGCATCACCACCAATACGATCAATATGCCACCTGCCAACAGCTTATCGGCATTGTGCGACACCACGATTCCCACTACCATCATGATCATCAGGGTGGAGAAAGCTGGCAGGTAAGTCACCAGCTTTTCCGTAAGCTTAGGGATATATCGCTGGCAAAGCAGACCTCCCACAATGGGCGCAATCACCACATAGAGAATGCTCTTGAGCATACCAATGGTATCGACATCTACCATCGTGCCTGCCAACAGCCACACTAACAGCGGAGTGAGCACAGGAGCCAACACGGTGGAAGTAGCCGTCATACCCACAGACAAAGCCAAGTCGCCCTTGGCGAGATAGGTGATGACGTTGGAGGAAGTGCCACCCGGACAGCATCCCACCAAGATGACACCCAGTGCCAATTCCTCAGGTAAAGCAAAGACTTTGGCCAATACCCAAGCTAAGAAGGGCATAACGGTGAATTGAGCCAGACATCCCACCAGTACATCTTTCGGGCGACTGAACACAATGCGGAAGTCGCGAGCCGATAAGGTGAGTCCCATGCCAAACATAATCAGTCCCAAGATGGGGTTGATGTACCAGGTGTCAATGTGCACAAATGTGTCGGGCACCACCAGTGCGGTGAAGGCCACTATCAGCACCAATGCTGCCATCCATCGTGATATAAAACTGCAAACTTGCTTCATATATTTCCTTTTTACCAATTAACATATTACCGATAATCATCCACAAGATTTGGATTCACCATCCTACGAATACGATCATTTAAAGGCTGGGAGAGCTCACGCATCTCAGCCTTTGTCTTTTCATCGAGATGGATGATCTGTGTGCCACTCGTCTTGATGATTTCTATGCGAGAAGCTATGCGCTGGTCGGCTTGCTCTCGGGCATACGCCTTAGCGATTTCAGCTGCCTGACGAATGATCTCTTGTTGTCTTGATGACAGTTTCTGCATAAACTTTTCACTGACTATTAGAGAGATGAGATGAGGCAGATGGTTGGTTTCCACCACATAACGCTGCTGTTCGTAGAGCTTGTTCGATACGATTACCTCATAAGGATTCTCTTGCGCATCGATGGTGCCCTGCTGCAAACCGATATAGACCTCGGAGAAAGTCATGGGTGTGGGAGCTGCCCCTATGGCTTTCCAAAAAGCCAGGTGATAGGGGTTCTCCATGGTGCGGATCTTCTGTCCTCTGAAATCAGCCAAGCTTTCCACCTTTCTATTGGTAGTCATCACCCTGAAACCTTGGTCGGCAAAGCCCAACAGTTCGTATCCGCCATGCTGATACACCTCTCTGAGTCGATTGAGAAAAGCAGGATTATCTACGGCTTGCCGCACCGATTGGATGCTATCGAACAGCATGGGAATATCGAAGATGGCAATGTCCTGCATGAATGGCACCTGCGGAGCTGTGTTCTGCACCACAAATGGGATGTCGCCATCCTTGCACGACTCCAGCAGTTCACGATCGCCTCCCACCACACTGTTGGGATAGACCTGTATCTTCATCTCTCCTCCACTAAGGCGACTCACCTCATCGGCAAACTTCTCTGCAAAGATTTGGGTTACTGTATTCTCCGGGCTGGATGTCCCCAACGGCCAGGCATAACGTTGGCCCGAGGGATTGCCGCAAGCCATCAACATCAACAGCATTAGCAACATCATATATGGAAACAATCTTCTCATAACAGCAACAGGCTCAAAGATGGAACAAAGGTAAGAAGCAGCAATGCGAGCAAGAACAAGACAATCATCCCTGCTGCCTTACGGGCAATCTGCACCACAGGTATCTTCGTAAGCGAGCTTGCCACAAAGAGGTTTACCCCAATGGGAGGGGTCACGAAGCCGATGGCCAAGTTCACCACCATCATCACACCAAAATGAATCGGATTCAGTCCGATGGCCGTAGCGATGGGCAACAGGATGGGTGTGAGTATCAAGATGGCAGGAGTGGTGTCCATCACCATACCCACCAACAGCAAGAACAGATTAATCACCAACAGCAAGACAATCTCGTTGGTGAAATTGCTCAATATCAAATCACTCACCAGTTGAGGTACTTGCATCAGGGTAATGACACGCGAGAATGCCATCGATGCCGTCAATATAAATAAAATAGGTGCGTAGGTTCGCATCGCCTCGCCCAAGAACTGCCACAACTCACCAATGCGGATGGTTTTATAGATGAACAGACTCACGATGAGTGAGTAGAACACAGAGATAACGGCTGCTTCAGTAGGCGATGCCACACCGCTATAGATTGAGCCCAAGATGATGACCGGACTGAGTATCGCCCAAAAGCTGTCGGCCAAGACTCTCCACAGACCTTTCTGATGCAATTCCTCTATCTTGCTTTCTATCTTCCGTTTATCCTCCCCATGCCGCTTGCAATAGTAATACGCATAGCCAATCAGCAGGATGGCAATCATGATGCCAGGAATGATGCCGGCAATGAACAGCTGACTTACAGACTCACCCGATGCCAAGCCATACATGATGAATGGGATGCTGGGAGGGATGATTACGCCCAACCCACCAGCCACAGCCACGATGGCCGTTGAGAAATCGCGCTCATAACCCAATTCCACCAACAGGGGAATGGTCATGCTGCCCACTGCCGCCACCGTTGCCGGTCCGGATCCGGAGATGGCCCCATAGAACAAACAGGTGATGATCACTGCTGCAGGGATACCAGCCGTCAGCCTACCTAAGAAATAGGAAAAGACATCAAACAGACGAGTGGATATCTTGCCGTGCGACATCAAGACTCCTGCCAGCACAAACATGGGTACCGCCAACAAAGGGAAACTGTCGATACCTCCCACCATAGAGCGAATCACAAAGGTGGCACTGGCGGTAAAGGAATCGTCCATCGCTCCAGGCAATACAGAGACAATGCCCAACGACACCGCCACAGGTATCGCCAAAGCCAGAAAGACGAAAAACAGCAGGATGATGATCAAGCCTGACATACACCCTCCTTTCTCCGAGCTTCACGCAGTTCTTGCCAGTTGCGGTATTCTTCATTCAGGTGGAAGTTTTGCCATTGCAGGAACCAACGTTCCAAGATTCTGATGCAACACAGGCTGAAGCAAACCAATGGAGCCGACTGGATATAATACATCGGGATGCCACAAGCGGGACTCACCTGTCCACTTTCAATGGTTGATTGCAGGTAATGCCAAGCAAAGGGTATCAGATAGAGGAAGAAAGCCAATTCTACGGTGAGGTTGAAGATTTTCACCAGTGCCCTACCCTTTTTCGAGAACAGCCGAATCAGGGTATCGATGCGGATGGAGATGGTGAGCTTGGTGCAGAGACTGATGCTCAGGAATGCCGACCAGATAAACAGGTAGCGAGTAATCTCTTCCGACCAAGAGAGCGACATGCCGAACAGATAACGGCAGCATATCTGAACCATCATGATCACTGCCATTGCACATAGCAGTGAAATCATGACACTCTCTTCCAAATTGTTCCAAACTCTTTTCATTGACGATTGAGCTTTGCTCCAATCCAACGTTTCATATATTCAACATCCATTTCCTGCCCTGTCCACAATTTGAAAGCGGCAGCACCTTGGAAAAGCATCATGCCAATGCCGTTCATATAGCGGCAACCAGCCTCTCGGGCCATTTCCAACAACTTCGTCATAGAAGGAGCATATACGGTGTCGGTAACTATCAGATCGGGACGCAAATAACCGATATCGGGTAGCCAGGTGATGCCCTCGTAGGGCTTCATGCCCAAACCTGTAGCATTAGCCAGCAGGAAACTCTCTGATATCTCACGTCGCAAAGCCTCATGGTTGGCCAAATCATAGATGGCAGCCTTACAAGAGGTATGTTCTCTTATCTTCTGAACCGTTTCCTGGCCAGCGACATAGAACTGATCCTTCATATTGAAGATAGCGATTTCCCCAACTCCATCCAAGGCAGCCTGTATCTGGATGGCGGTAGCGGCTCCTCCTGCTCCCACCACAGTTATTTTCTTGCCTCTGACATCGATGCCTTGATCCTTGAGAGCTGCCATATAGCCAATGCCATCGGTGCAATAGCCCGTCAGCACACCATTGTCATTCACAATCGTATTGACAGAACCAATCAGTTGGGCTTCGGACGACAGATTATCAAGATACTGTCCCACCACCGTTTTGTTGGGCATCGACACATTAGAGCCTCGCATGCCCAAGGTGCGGATAGCCTGCACGGCATCTTTCAGATTTGTTTGATCCACCTCGAAAGCCAATTGGATGCAATTGATGCCCGCCATGCGAAAAGCCTCGTTCTGCATGGCTGGTGAATTGGAGTGACGAATGGGATTGGCCATCAAGCCTACCAGTTCCGTATAGCCGTTGATTGTACTGTCGTTTTCCATAAGCATACAAAAAAAGCCTTACAGGAACTCTGTAAGACTTGTTCGTTTCGTGGGCGTTGACGGATTCGAACCGCCGACCCTCTGCTTGTAAGGCAGATGCTCTAAACCAGCTGAGCTAAACGCCCGATACTATTCTTCAACAGAAAGAGATGTAGAAATCATTCTTGGTGGGCGTTGACGGATTCGAACCGCCGACCCTCTGCTTGTAAGGCAGATGCTCTAAACCAGCTGAGCTAAACGCCCAAATCTCTTTCTTTTTCAGAAAAGCGATGCAAAGGTAGTGTTTATTTTCTTACTACCAAAATCTTTCAGCAGTTTTTTTTGCAAGAAGGGTTAAAAAAGAGTAGAGATGGCGTTTTCACACCATCTCCATCCTATTTTCACTCGACAGATTGCAACTCAATTGTCAATCGTTAATTGTTAATTGTCAATCGTCAATTGTCAATTATCAATCAATCAAATCTCATACTCCTGCCAACTCTTGATCTTGATATCCTTCTCACTCACCTGGCAGATGGCCTCAATGAAAGCGCTGGCCAAGCGGGCATTGGTAATCAGCGGGATATTATGATCTACAGCAGCACGACGGATGCGATAGCCGTTAGTTACCTCACGGGTCGTATGGTTCTTCTGTACATTGATGATGAGGTCGAACTGATGACCAGCAATCATACGCATCACATTGTTGGCAGCATCAGGACGCTCATCTGGCCAGAACACAGGCACGGTTGCCACACCGTGGGCATTGAGGAAGGCCGATGTTCCTGCTGTAGCATAAATCTTGAAGCCCTTCTGATGCATGGCATGACAAGCATCGAGCAAATCCACCTTGCTCTTCATGGCACCTGAAGAAACCATCACACCCACTTCTGGACGAGGAATCTTATAGCCCACAGCGATCATGGCCTGCAACAAAGCTTCGTTCACGTCATCGCCCAAGCAACCCACCTCACCGGTAGATGCCATATCCACGCCCAGCACAGGGTCGGCATTCTGCAAACGAGAGAACGAGAACTGAGGAGCCTTCACGCCAATCCAGTCGATGTCGAACTCGCTCTTATCAGGTTTGGTATAAGGTGCATCCAGCATGATGCGGGTAGCTGTCTCAATGAAGTTGCGTTTCAGCACCTTGCTCACAAACGGGAAGCTTCGTGAAGCGCGCAGGTTGCACTCAATCACCTTCACTTCGTTCTTACGAGCCAAATACTGGATGTTGAATGGGCCAGATATATTCAGCTCCTTGGCAATCTGACGGCTGATTTGCTTGATCTTCCTACCCGTTGCATAGTAAATCTTCTGTGCTGGGCAAACCAAGGTGGCATCGCCAGAGTGTACACCAGCAAACTCAATATGTTCAGAAATAGCATACTCCACAATCTCACCGTTCTGTGCCACAGCATCGAACTCAATCTCCTTGGTATTCTGGAGGAACTGCGATACCACCACAGGATATTCCTTCGACACCTTGGCAGCTGCCTTGAGGTAAGTCTCCAGTTCGCTGTCATCGTAGCAGACATTCATGGCTGCTCCAGATAGGACATATGAAGGACGGACCAGCACAGGATAGCCCACACGGGCAATGAACTCCTTGATATCGTCCAGATTGGTAAGCTCATGCCAAACAGGCTGGTCAATGCCCAGCTGGTCGAGCATGCGGGAGAACTTATCACGATTCTCGGCACGGTCGATGCTCACTGGTGACGTACCCAACACAGGCACCGACTGACGATAAAGCTTCATCGCCAGGTTATTCGGGATCTGTCCACCTACTGATACCACCACACCACGAGGCTCCTCGAGATCGATGATATCCATCACGCGTTCGAACGACAATTCGTCGAAATACAGGCGGTCGCACATATCATAGTCGGTAGATACGGTCTCAGGGTTGTAGTTAATCATGATGGATTTATAACCCAACTTGCGAGCCGTCTGCGTTGCATTCACCGAGCACCAGTCAAACTCTACAGATGAACCGATGCGGTAAGCACCTGAACCAAGCACCACCACCGACTTCTCATTGTGGTAATAGCGTACATCGTATCCCTCAGTGCCGTATGTCAGATAGAGGTAGTTTGTCAGGTCAGGATGCTCAGAAGCCACGGTATTGATTCGTTTCACTGCAGGCAGAATGCCCAAAGCTTTACGACGGGCGCGAACCTCCAGATTCTCCTTCTCATAAGTAGAACCCGTTGGATGCAGCACGAAGCGTGCAATCTGGAAGTCGGAGAAGCCCAAGCGCTTAGCCTCACGCAAGTCTTCTGTAGGCAGTTCTTCCAGGCTGTTATACTTTTCCAGTTTCTTCTTGTAATCCACCACGTTCTTCATGCGGCTCAGGAACCATGGATCAATCTTGGTCAGCTCTTCCACACGCTCCACCGTATAGCCCTGCTCGAAAGCCACCGCAATGGCGAAGATACGCAGGTCGGTTGGATTCGCCAGCTCCTTGTCGAGATCATCGAACTGCACGCTATTGCCCACGAAGCCGTGCATGCCCTGGCCAATCATACGCAAGCCCTTCTGAATCACTTCTTCGAAGCAACGGCCAATTGACATGATTTCGCCCACCGACTTCATGCTGGAGCCAATCTCACGGCTCACGGTAGCAAACTTCGTCAGGTCCCAGCGAGGGATCTTGCATATCAAGTAATCCAACTGAGGTGCCACGTATGCCGAGTTAGGGGTATCCATCTCGCCAATCTGGTCGAGGGTATAACCCAAGGCAATCTTGGCAGCCACGAAAGCCAAAGGATAACCCGTTGCCTTCGATGCCAATGCCGATGAACGGCTCAAGCGGGCATTCACCTCAATCACACGGTAATCATTTGTCTCAGCATTGAAGGCGAACTGGATGTTACATTCGCCCACGATATTCAGATGGCGTACACAAAGCACAGAAAGGTCTTGCAGCATCTTGGTCTGTTCGTCTTTCAGCGAGCAGATAGGAGCCACCACAATGCTCTCGCCTGTATGGATGCCCAGCGGATCCACATTCTCCATCGTAGCCACGGTAAAGCAATGGTCGTTGGCATCACGTATCACCTCAAATTCAATCTCTTTCCAACCCTTCAGCGATTCCTCCACCAGAATCTGACTGCTGAAGGTAAAGGCGCTTTCAGCCAACTTCAGGAACTCCTCCTCGTTTTGGCAGATACCGCTACCCTGTCCGCCTAAGGCATAAGCAGAACGGATCATGATTGGGAAGCCAATTTCCTCAGCAGCCTGCAAAGCTTCACGCATGTTATTCACCGCATGACTCTTAGGCGTCTTCATAGGGATCAAGTCGAGCTGCTTCACAAACAAATCACGGTCTTCCGTGTTCATGATAGCCTCAACAGAAGTGCCGAGCACCTGCACGCCATACTTCTCCAGAATACCTTTCTTGAACAAGTCAGTGCCACAGTTCAGGGCAGTCTGTCCACCGAAAGCCAAGAGAATACCATCAGGACGCTCCTTCTCAATCACTCTTTCCACGAAACTGGTCGTGATAGGCAAGAAATACACTTTATCGGCAATACCCTCCGAAGTCTGGATGGTAGCGATATTCGGATTAATCAACACTGAACTGATTCCTTCCTCACGCAAAGCCTTTAACGCCTGAGAGCCAGAATAGTCAAATTCTCCTGCCTGACCAATCTTGAGCGCTCCAGAGCCCAAGACTAATACCTTTTTCAAATTCTGTTTCATACCTTATTCTAATAAATCGAGCAAAGTAACAGATTTTTTTCGAAATGAGCAAATATATGAAAGCAAAATCGAAAACAAATTTCACACCTTATTATATTTATATGCGCGCACCTTCGTGTAAAGAATAAGGAGTGTAATTGCAACGCCCAAAAAAAAATCACTCCAAATGAAAAAAAATGCTAATAATATTTGCTCATTTGTTTAAAAAGATTTAAGTTTGTGAACTGAAATTATAGAAAAAGTATGTAGTTACGGAGGTAACTATACATTAAACGATTGGTTATTAAGAAGATAATGGCCAAATTTATGTGCAGTGACAGGTACATGCGAATGTGCTGACTCACCACAAGAAGTGAAGAAATTAAAATTATTATAGGAAAAGTTTTACATTAACTTAAATTTTTTTTATTATGAATGACATTAAATTTTGGAAAAGGACCTTCCTTTGTGGAGCTTCCCTGCTCCTGATCGCCGCAAGCCCTGCATTGGCTTCAGGCGTGGACGCAATGTCAACTGAAGGTGTAGCTGCTGTCCAGCAGAATGGACGCACAGTTACAGTGACAGTTAACGATGCAGCGGGT
>CACZRQ010000249.1 GCA_902783615.1 uncultured Bacteroidales bacterium
CCCGCAACAACTTCACGACTCGGCATAATCCATGCAAGCATGGTTTCTGCTCTCGCTGCTCCGTTGTTTCAGAGTGCATTTATATATGTATCATCGTATACCGCAGGTTCTACGAACCCGCGGCTATTATAAGGGTGACGCTTTCAGCGTCATAAATTGCCTAAAGGCATCTCTTTCGAAATTGTAGCTCTTCGTGAAAGCTCTGTTCACTTGATAGATTGAAATATTTGTTTTATCTTTGCAGCATCTGTTTTCTGATTTGAAAGATACAATGAAACTATGAACATCGAGCAAGTAAGAGATTTCATATTGTCGCTTAACGGTGTTACCGAAGACCAGCCGTTTGGAGACGATGTTATAGCTTTCCGACTGGAAGGCAAGATATTCGCTTGCCTTTCTTTGGGCGGCGACATGCATGATTTGGAACACGAAGGTCTAAGAATGGCACTGAAACTGCTACCAGAAAGGAATGAGGAACTGCGTGCTCAGTACGATGCTGTAACTCTAGCCTGGCATTGGAACAAAAAGCATTGGAGCGATGTGTATTACGAGCAGATTGATGACGCTCTGATAAAGGAATGGATCAGAGAATCATATCAACTTGTGGCATCAAAACTGCCAAAAACCATTAGGCAGAAGTATCTTATCCCTTGAATCACCTTATTTCCCTATCAGTCGTGGAATGCGCTTAGTAAGCGGTAGAAAAGACCGCTTCTTCAGGTTCTTGATGTGTGCCATGAACCAATAGAGAATGGATAATTCAAGTAGTCAGCCCCGCCACAGTATTGTAGCAGGGCTGAGGACTATTGGTGGACAGATAGGGCTGTCACCAATGTGTTTGAGAACTGTCTTACTTTATTGTCACCAGTTTTACAGGCCCCATCAGACCTGCAGGCAGCAGTGGTGAAAAGGCAAAGTAGAAATAGTCGAACGATGAGTAGGTGTAAGTCTGCTTCACCCCGGGCTGCTTGTCACCGATGATGCGGTTCACCCACTGGTTGATGACCTTGATTTCGATGTCATTGTCGCCAGCTTTCAGCAAGCCAGTGATATCAGCACGATAGGGGGCTTTCCACAGAATGCCTGCATCCACACCATTTACCTTCACCTCTGCCATGCAACCCACTTGGCCCAGGTCAAGCAGCAGGTAGCCTTGCTGCAGGTCGCTCTCGCTAACCGTCACCTTATTGGTATATATCGCTGTGCCGGAATAGTACTTGATGCCAGGATCGTCAGACTCAGTGTAGGATGCCAGCTTGTCGAAAGTAGTCTCAGCCGGGCCACCCCAGGCAGGGTCAAACTTCACTGTCCAAGGGGTAGTGATTTCGGCAAGCTGTGTCTCGGTTGGGGTAGGTATCATCACCTTGCTTTCTCCACCTCCGCTGAATACCACAAATACGGCATCGTTTTCCACCAGCTGCAGCTGTACTATGGTGATGCCGTCTTTCATCTCATACGACACCTCTTCGGCCTTGCCAGTCTCAGGATGCCATACCATAGGCTTTAGGCCTGATACACGGAAAGTGGCTTCGATGGTGCGTGGCTGGTCAGTGCGGTTGTTTACCCAGTAAATCTCAGCTTTGTCAGTGCTGCGATGCAGATAACGAAGATTGCTCATGTCATTGGCAGTGAAGTCGGTAGCTATGCCAACTTGCTGTAAAGCTTCAGCTATGCTCTTGCCGCTAATGACATTCTTCAAGCTCCATGTTTCATCCGCCAGACGCTGGAACTCAGCCTTGTCGCCTTGCATCGTAGGCTCAACAGTTGGCTTCTCGCCACAGATGACAGCCCCCTTCTTGGCCAGATCCGCTATCTTCTGCAATACGGGCAGTGACATGCGTTGGCAGTTGTTGTCCAGCACCAGCATCTTGTAGCTCATGCCGCTGGGCAGCGTATATTGCTTGCCGTTGAAGTCCAGTAGGGTGGTCAGTATCTCGGTGTTGACATAGTCGTAGTTGTAGCCATTGGGTACGGCTGGGTCGCCATTGCCAAAGAGACTTGTCACCACATTGTCCTCACCGTAGTAGTAAGCTATGTCAGCCACAAACCTGCCCTGCTGCAACATGTAGCTGCTGCGCGCCAGGTAGTCCATCCACACCTTTGCCTGCTCGGCCCATGTTTCATGACGATTGAACCATTGTCCGAAAATCATCAGTCCCAAGCCTGGCTTCTTGTCGTCCACAGGCTGGTGGGCGCTCTCATGAATCACGAAGCGGTTGACACCGTTGGCCATCTCCAAGTCGGCCACAGACTTCAGGTTACCAGGGTAATAAGCGTATCCATTGCCATCCATACCATTGGCAGTCAGTGATTCGGCAGCTACGTATTTGCGTCCATATACATGGGCTACAGAAGCCGATTCACGGATGTCAGATGAAGCCATCTCATAGGTGGAGTTGGATACAGGCTTGCCTGGCACCAGCTGCCACATGGCTGCCATAGGGATGTCGGCCTTGCTTTTCACCGCCATTCCATCGGGCAGGTATAGACGTCCGTTCTCATGTGCCTCAAAATAGGTGCCTAAGCCGCGTTCTTTGGCTATCTGTGCAATGTTGCCATACATGTTCTCGGCTATCAGTTCGCCAATGGTGGTGCGCCAGTCGAAGAGGAACTGCTCGGTCTTCTCGCTGTTTTCCACAATCTGACCAGTGAGGGCTGGCATCCACTTTAGCAGACTGTATCCCCTGCGTTGCTCAAACTCCTGCTGCATGTTGGGAGCCCATGTCTCGAAGCCAGCCTCATAGCTGTCAATCAGCAGGTTTTGTATGCCTTTGGCACCCAGCATACCACCGCTGGCATCCACATAAGTGTCGAGGTAATAGTTGATGTAGTCCGTTACTGCATCCTTGTCGAGCTTGGTCACCTCCAAGCCTGTAGCCTCTGGAGAGGCAGGGTGGTTGGTCTTGCCAGTGAGTGAGTAGCCGAAACGATAGATGCGCCAGTTGCCTGCGGGAGCGTTCCATGACAGCTTGCCGTTATTCACCTGGGCTGTTAGGTCTATCACCTCCTGACTACCGTTCTCGGAAGGGGTCTCGAAGTCTGCCAAATCGAATGGCACAGAGAATCCGGCCTTCTCCTCAGCATGGTTCACCTTGCTCACTGTATAAAGCACCAGCTCACTCACAGGAGTAGGCTGTAAGCTGCCGCCACCCAGGTCATATCCCAATGCTGCTGCTATGGCTGCGTAGGGGTTCTCTGACATGTTGTTGTCGAAAACAACTCTGAAATACTTGGCAGTAGTAGCAGGAACGTCAATTGTCTGGCAGGGTGCTGCTCCGTGAGGAATGTCGCATACGGGCTTGAAATCCTTTCCGTTGTCGCTGGCCAACAGACGTTTGGTCACAGGTGCCTTGTTGGCTTGCCATTCACTGCGCACCATGCCGTCAGCTACCGTCAGCGCCTTGATGGTCTGTGGCTCGGGAAACTCATACTGTATCCAAGCGTACCCCTGTTTCGCATCGCCTGGCAGTGGGGAAGAGATTGCCAGGTCACCGTCAGTGAGTTGCTCTACTGTGAACCGTCCGCCACTACTTGTTACCTTGGCTCTCAGCTCCTGCATCGACTTGTCTGCATCAACTGTCTTGGCGGCTATCACATAGATATCCTTATACCACTGCGATGATTCAACTGACGGCAATAAAGCGGTACTGTTGTCTGATGCTGGTATGTTCTGGAAATTGCCTGTGGTTTCATAGGGGGCAGGCAGGGTGATGTCTATCTGCTGTCCTCCCTTCACGTCAGTCTGTCGCCACACCAGCTTTTTCATGGCATTCTCGGGCTTCACCCAAGGACCACCTGTGTTGCTCCAGCCTGGGGCACTGGCTACTGTAGCCTCCATACCCAACGAGTCTGCCAGCTGGATGGCATACTTGAAAGCATCTTTCCACTCAGGAGTCATGTAGATCAAACGGTGATCCACCACCTGGGGTGTTTCCAAACCTGCGTCGAAATTATGGAAACCGCCTATGCCCACGCGGTTCATCCACATAATGTCCTTGTAGATGCCATCCTTGGTGATGTTGCCATTCATCCAGTGCCACCACACGCGAGGCCTCGCTTCCTGTGGCGGGTTCTTGAAATTTTCATACAGCTGCTGGTCAAACTGCAGCTGCGAACATGCTGACAGGGTTAGCATTGCCCCCAGCATCCATCTTGCAATTTTCTTTATGTCCATATTAATGTTGATTGTTTTGGCAAAGATAGCCTTTTTTATTATTGCTGCAAAGGTAGTGGTGTCTGAATTAACGACAAAGCTCTAAATGTTACCAAAATTGTTCTAATTTGAAACAAATTGCTTTTTCTTTATTGGCACTGAAGCTGCCTCCAGAAAGGAACGAGGAACTGCGTGTTCAGTACGATGCTATAACTCCAACCTGGCATTGGAACAAAAAGCATTGGAACGACGTGTATTACGAGAATACATCACATTGTAAATTACCAATGCTGAAGCGTTTGTCACCCACTGATGTTTGGTCGGCTACCTATGACCAAAACCCTCATTCTTCTATGCATTCACCCCAATAATGGTGGCATAAGAAGGTTTCTTGCTGTGCAGCTCAATCTGGATGAAACCAGCTTCATTGAGCATCTTCTGCAGTTCATCAGGTGAGTAGGCTGTCATTCCCTCAACAACATTTGTCCAGACAGAGTCACTATCGAGCACTTCTATCATGATGGCAAAGCGTCCTCCTGGCTTCAATACGCGACGCACCTCTTTTAGACAATGGGGCAGGTTGGGCCAGAAATACACTGTTTCTACTGCTGTTATCACATCGAACATTCCATCGTCATAGGGCAACTTCTCAGCAGAACCTTGGGTCACAAATACCTGCTTGTCGAGCGCCTCGGCATTTATCTTCTTCGCCTTTGCCACACTCTCCTCTGATATGTCGATGCCATATACCTTGGCGTCCTTGCTACGTTTCAGCAACCGTTGTAAAGTAGCCCCGCCACCACATCCGATGTCGAGCATCGTCATCTGGTCTTGAAAACTAAGGAGACTCAGTCCCCAGTTCGTCAGAGGTGCATGTCCGAAGTTCATGAATCGTAGCATCACACGTCCCATCCGTCCTCTTGGATGAGCACAGTTCGTAAAAAATGTTTTTAAGATATTTGCCATAGTCGTATGTTATTGGTTACGACTGCAAAGGTATCGTGAAATAATAATGGTCGCAATACCTAAAATATAGTATTATGTGCATTGCATTTAAGAAAAAAGATGTATCTTTGCAAAAGAGTTTGACAATTTAAATGTTATAGCCTTATGAAAAGAATGATGTTTTTTGTTTGCATGCTCGCTATGGGCATGACCGCTTTGGCACAGAATGTGTCACCAAGTGCAGATTGGAAAGAAATCCAACCAAAAGAGATTACTATCAATCCCATCAACCTGTATCAGGATTGGATTGTGCTGGCCGTCAACAATGAAGAAAAGCCCAATGCTATGTTGCTGACGATGGGCACTATGGGTGTGTTTAGAGGCAAGCCTATCGTTTCCATCTTCGTGAATGAGAGTCGTTACACTTATGGACTGCTGCAAAAGAATCCATACTTCACATTGGCGGTTTTCCCTGAGCAGTATAAGGAAAGTGTGAGCTATTTGGGTCACCATTCTGGTAGAGACGGAGCTGACAAAATCAAAGATGCTGGTTTAGAGGTGAGCAAGACCGAATTGGGCAATCCTTTCTTTGAGCAAGCCAATCTGGTGATTGAGTGCCGTATGATATATACAGGCGTTTGGGACGAAAGCAAACTTGACGATAGCATCAAGTCTGGCTTCTATCGTGATGGTGAGCGTCGCCCTGCCCATCAGCAGTTTATGGCTGAAATCGTGCACGTTTGGACAAAATGATTGCCTGTAAAATACTTGGCGTAGGCAGTGTTTGGGTTGCCTTTCGGGAAACTGCTGCGCAGGGTATAGCCCTCACTGTCTAACCAATCGCATAGTTCATCCACCACTTCCTGACTATTTCCCATATTCACAGCACCACGCTTATGGGCAGCCAATTGTGAATTTACTCCTTCCAAACCACTCAGAGCAGCTACGGTCACGATTTCACGATCTGCCTTTGTCAGCTGGTCGCTGGCGAAGATATCGCCAAAGAGATGAGCCCTGAGGTAGTATTCATCCTGAGGAGAGAAAG
>CACZRQ010000250.1 GCA_902783615.1 uncultured Bacteroidales bacterium
AAACCCCTTTAGGGGTTTGATAAGGGTAGCCAGCCGTATTAACGGCTGGTTGACAGGAACAACCAACCATATGCGTGCCTTTAGGTACGCGATGGGGGCAAGCCCACAAAAGAAAATCATTGACTTGCCCCCTGAAAGAAAGAGTATTTATTTCTTCTTCAATGTAATGTAGATCTTAGACTTCTCGCCATCCTTGCCCTTCACCACATCCATCTTCTCGATAGACTCGGGTTTGATGTCATCCACACTTCCCACCTTCACGCCATCCACATACAATTCATTGTCCTTGAGAGTCTTATCAGATAAAATGGCAATTTGTTTTTGCATTATTATCGTCACCGAGAAACCATCTTTGGCATCCTTTGGCAAATCGCAAGCCACTGTGTTATAATCTATAAACTCGAACAACAGCTTGTTTCCTGGCGTTGCCTCCAATTGGAATTTACCATCCAAATCGGTCACGGTTCCTTTCTTCGAGCCATCAATCCGCACCACAGCACCAATCATGGGCTTGTTGTCTTCACCATACACAGTGCCTTGCACCTTGATTGTCCCTTCCTGTACCACTTCTGTGCCAGACTCCTGATTCATAGTCACATAATCGATTTTCGTTTCTGCCTGCACAGCTAAGGTAACACCCACTACCGGGATGATGAACAACGCCTTCAGCATATTCATCTTATGAGATTTCTTCTGTAACATCATATTG
Source organism: uncultured Bacteroidales bacterium (assembly GCA_902783615.1). GTDB lineage: Bacteria > Bacteroidota > Bacteroidia > Bacteroidales > Bacteroidaceae > Bacteroides. The sequence continues at coordinate 710 of CACZRQ010000250.1, forward strand.
ATTCTGTTTTTCAGGGTACTATGATTGATGCCGTTGGCCACGGAGTACCCCAAGCCGTTGCCAATGGCCTTCTTAACTAACAGATATTGATATTGTTTTGCATTGATGCCCTGTTTCAATACCACTGCATCGGCCTCATACTCGTGCAGGGCTCGAAGGTCGGCTTTGAGCATCCAAATCACGGGATTGAACCATTGCAGAGAAGTGAGCAAGTCGCAGCATAGCAGGTCCCAGGAATGATGGCAATGGATATGTCCTCGCTCATGGATGATGATTGCAGAGCGGTTTTCAGTGTCGGCATAATCCTGCTCGTTGAGCACGATGTAATGCATCCAGCTGAAAGGCGCTATAGGTTGGTGAGTGAGCACAATGACGATGCCTTTGTCGTGAGCCACCTGCTTGCCATTCCTAATAAGTTTGTTTACCTTCCAGGTAGAGTAGGCCGTATGAAGTACCACTGACAGTACACCTATTATATATGTTATTACCACCAACAGTTGCCAGATGGAGAAACTATCACTTGCCACATCAACCTCGCCTGTTGCCATAAACCCTGCCTGAGGCATCTCCATCCACACCGTTTGGTGCATGGTAATCACACACAGGGGCAAAATAAATGACAGAGCAGCCGTTGCGAGCAACACCACCCGGTTCAATCGATGAAAGGTTTCCTTGCTGAGCAATAGTCTGTAACACAGGTAGAACACGGTAATCAACCCTGCCACCTGCAACTGGTAAGTAATAAAATTCATCATAGGTTTACTGGTTTATAGGTCATTCTTCCGTACCTTTCTCAATCCGTTCAATCAGTTCCTTCAGTTCGTCAACCGAGATTTTCTCTTCCTGAACGAATGCCGAAACTGCACTGAGGTAAGAGTTGTCGAAGTAACGCTGGATGATACCAGCCATGCTCGACTTTCCATATTCCTGCTCTGTCACGATAGGAAAATACTGGAAAGTGTTGCCATAGGCCTTATGATCCAGGAATCCATTTTTCTCCAAGATTCTCACCATGGTTGATAAGGTGTTGAAGTGGGGTTGTGGCTCGGGATAGAGAGCCTGCAGCTCCTTCACAAACATGGGGCCTTGCTTCCAGTAAAGCTCCATAATCTCCTTTTCCTTATTAGTCAGTTTTTTCATAAAACAAATCCTTTTAGTTGTTATAGCACCTTCTGCAATCAATATCGGTGCAAAGGTAAACTAAAAATTTTAGTTATGCAACTAAAAAGATAAGTTTTTCTCAAATATTTTTTAGTTGGCTTTAAGATAGTGTGTCCAAGCAAAGCATTTGCGGGATTGTAAGTAATTGAGGTTGTGCTCGTTCTTGTAGGCTTCGCGCTCGAAGCTGATGTTTCGGTAGGCATTGCCTTTCATGGTGAGGCGGATGAGCCATTCGATGACATACCACAGATAGAAGCCCACCACGAGCATCTCCAGCATCTGACGGGTGTGGATGCGCTCGTGGTTCAACAGCTGTTCGTCCATCACGGCATCGGGGCGTGTGAATAGCACCCCAAACAGGTTGATGGCATTGAACCGCTTGAATGGCACATATCTGTTTCTGATGATGAACATTATTATTATTGACGATTGACAATTATTAGAACATCCCGCATGGATAATCGTCAATCGTCAATGGTCAATCGTCAATCATTTCTTTAAGCTTTTGTAATACTGCTTCAACAACTCGGCATCCGATGCCTTGTCGGTAAATACCTCAAGGAGGATGGGTTGTCGGGTGATGCTGGGATTTGTGAACGTGGTCATAAAATCCTTCAACTCTGCCTCATTATGAGCCGACAGATAATTGAACCCACGATCGGTAGCCCAAGCCTGAGCGTTAGCCTGATGAGCCCCCGTGATGAAGCGCATGGTCCGTTCATCGCCGGTGAAGCCCGGCAGACTCTGCAACTGGGCATGACCGCCATTGTTCACCACCAAGATGCGCACGTTTGAACCGAAGTTGCTGTTCCACAGGGCATTCATGCCACTGAAGAAACTCACGTCACCCAACACCACGAAATTCATCTTCTCGCTGGCAGTAGCATACCCCAAGGCCGTTGCCAACGCCCCTTCCGAACCCTCCAAGCCCATGTTGGACTGAATCTCCACATCCTCGGGCAGGGCAAACATCTGGGCATAGCGCACGGCCGACCCAGTGCCTAAATGCAACGAGCAACCCGAAGGGAGCGATGCCATCAATTGTCCCACCACCATCATCTCCGAATAGGGGAAACGAGGCTCGGGCAACTTCTCCGCCAACTGTTCCCACTGACGGGGATAGAGTGGGGGCACATCCTCAATCAACGGGGCAATCTTCTCGAAAAACTCAAACGGATCCATCTCAATCACCGTTGTCAGGGCACCAAACACATCGTTCAACTCGCCATCTTTCGATACATGCCAGTGTTCCAATGGTTTATGCTTCCGCAGGAAATACTTCACCCGTCGCGACACGATGGCTCCACCAAAGGTGATCAGCAACTCGGGAGCCAGATTCTCCTGCGTTTTCAGATCCATGGGATACAGCAATTCCTCCAAGCGCCTCACCGGCATCCCGGGCGTAGTATGGTTGCTCAGGTGCTCCGTCATCCATAGCATCTGCTTCGCCAACGTGCGCTCATGCTTCTTGTCGAACTCGTAAATCGTATTCATCTGGCCGGCAATCACCATGCGCTTCTTCAGCTTGTTCAACTTGTCCACCAACGGCTGATAGTCCTGCTCATACATGTTCAACCCCTGGTAGCGTTCAATCATACGCTCCTCTGGCAGTTCCGTGGCATTGCATCCAAAGAACGGCTCAGAAAGCAGCACACGAATGTGCACAGGTCCCTTGCCATGATGATGGCTCTCAAGCAGTGCCTTGTTAATCAGCAGGTTCCTCTGTTGCGCATGCGCATCTGTCTCTTCATCACTGATGCAAACAGTACATGTCACGTTGTCACGTAACGCCACGGGTTGTGCGCTATCTGCCTGATTCACCCCCACTGAGATCACCACCAACTGAACCTGTTGCTTGCGCGCCTCCGCCACGGCAGGCAACACATTGGCCAGGCCACTCCCCTCGGCACACACCATCGCCACCGGATGAGGGTCGTGCAATGCCAGACCCAAGGCGAAGAACCCCGCACTGCGCTCATCGTTCATGGGATAGCAAGTGAACTCGGGAATATGCACAAACGTCTGTATCAACGGCACATTCGTACTGCCTGAACACAACACCATCTTCTTCACCCCGTGTGCCCTGAGCAACACGGCAAGCTGTTGCACTGATTTTTTATCGCTATACATATAAATAATGTGTATAATTTTTCTTATATTTGCTCCGTAAAGTTACAAACTATTTCCGAATTATAAAAAAAATACGATATGAACATGCAAAAACAAGTGAAAACATGGCTCCTGACGGGCTTGATGGCCCTGATGCCAGCCTGCCTGTGGGCAGGAACGCAGATTACCAACCTGCGAGTGCAAGACAGTGTGGAACCTTTGGCAATTGAAGACCGCCACCCCTTGTTCAGTTGGGTGATGGAGAGCGATGCCAGAAACCAGTACCAGCAGGCATATAGCCTGACGGTGATGCGTGAGAGCGATGGCAAGGTGATGTGGACCACCGGACGCGTGAATAGCAACGAATCGGTGAATGTGCCTTATATGGGCGTCGCCCTGCAACCCGAAACGGCCTATACCTGGCAGGTAGAGGTGTGGGATGCCCAGGGAAATAAACATCAGGAGAAGAGTCGCTTCGAAACGGGTCTGATGAGTGCCAAGCAAGCTGCCTGGAGTGGGGCGCAATGGATTGGCTCGAAGGAGGTGAACCTCGATGCTGCCTCGCATAACTATTTCCAGATTGCCACCAGGCTCCACATCGTGCAAGGCGACAAGGCCAGCATCATCTTGGGTGCCAACGATTTCCGCCTGAAGGATGCCTTCCAGAACATCGACAACCTGCAAGGTGAGAACTACGTGCGCGTGGAGTTCGATTTCAGTGGTGTGGGTACCGACCAAGGAGCTGCCATCAACATCTACCGTGTGGGCTATGCCAAGGGCGACAAGGCGGATGTGCCCTTTATTATTATAAATAAGGAGAAGTTCCCCAAGACCAACCTGAACGATATCATCACCGACAAAAACGGGATCTACGACCTGACCATCGATGTGGAGACCAGCAACATGTATTTCATCATCAATGGCAAGGATCTGATTACCGAGCCAGTCGATCCCAACCGTCGCCGTTTCGGAGGCTTTGCCGTGGGTAGCACCAATATGAAGGTGAGCAACGCCACCCGCCTGCGCATCGGTCCGTGGGGCAATACACACGACTTCAACACGGCTCCCCACTTGGCAGAGATAGGCTTTGCCGCTATGCCTAACTCAGAAGTAGAATATATTGATTATCAGATAAAGAACAGAGGACAGGCCATCGATGACGTGGCTTTCGATTCCCGCCACTATGGCATTTTTCAAAGTCTGCCAGGCGTACAGGTGAATGGCAAGACCATCCGTGTGAGCAACAACACAGGCAAGATACTGATGGGTCATGCCGACCCCTCGCACGGTGCCCTGACGATGCTTCGCACCCAGTTTGCCACCACCGATGGCAAGCAGATTGCCAAGGCCAAGCTCTACGCCACGGCCATGGGCTCCTACGAGCTGTTCATCAACGGTCAACGCATGGGCGAGAACTGGTTCACCCCAGGCGACAGTCAGTATCGTGAAACCATGGGCTATCACGCCTACGATGTGACCTCGCTCCTGCAGAACGGACAGAATGCCATCGGTGCCCAACTCAGTCCGGGTTGGTTTACTGGCTACATGACCTTCACCATCAGCAACTACAATTTCTTTGGCGACCACGAGGCCCTGCTGATGAAGTTGGTGATTACCTACGACGATGGCACTCAGCAGACCATTGTGACCAATCCTCAGACTTGGAAAGCCTGCAACGACGGTCCCATCCGCTTTGGCAGTTTCTTCCAAGGCGAACGCTACGATGCCAACTTTGAAGCATCCATAGTAGGTTGGAAATCAAATGGATTCAATGATAATGCCTGGAAACAGGCAGAGGTGATTGCCCAGCGCGACTGGGTGAACTTCGACTTTATGGCACGTTATGACGAGCCGGTGAAGATTCGTGAAACCCTCACGGCTCAACGTGTGATGCCTACCCACAGTGCCGACCAGCATACCTTCATCTACGACATGGGGTTGAACATGGTGGGCGTGCCTCAGATCACCATCCCTGCAGGGTGGTTGCAGAAGGGCGATGAGGTGATCATCCGCTATGCCGAGCAGCTCTATCCGGGCTTCAAGGGCGATGAGAAATATTATGTGGATACTTACGGAGCCAAGGGCAAGAACATTGCCGGGCGACCTCTGTATGAGACTTTCCGAGCAGCCCTCGCCACCGATTTCTATATAGCGAAAGGATCTGAGGAAGTGGTGATTCAACCCACCACCACCTATCGTGGCTATCAGTACATCCAGATCACCTTGCCAAGCCACAAGGGTGCCTTGCCAACGGCTAACATCAAGGGACTGGTGATGTCGAGCGACAACCTGCCTACGGGCACTTACGTGGCCACTACCGCAGATGGAAACAAGACTGCCAAGCTGGTCAACCAATTGATTAAGAACATCCAACGAAGCCAGATGGGCAACTTCTTCACCATTCCGACCGACTGTCCGCAACGCAACGAGCGCATGGGATGGACGGGCGACGCTCAGGCATACACGCGCACGGCGACCTACAACAGCGATGCCCAGAACTTCTTCCGTCAGTGGATGGTGGCTCTGCGTGCCGACCAAGGCGTGGGCAGTGCCAAGGAAGCTCCCGGTGGCATCGGTAGCACCGTGCCTACCTACAACAAGCAGGACGATACCTCGTTTGCCGATGGAACCACCTGGGCAGCAGCAGTCTGCATGGTTCCTTGGCAACTCTACATCCAGTATGGCAATACCCAGGTCATCGAGGAGAACATGGAGGCGATGATGGCATGGCTCAATGGCATGGATTTCTACGATTTCAGCGAGCAGTATCCGCATCTGTCATCCAAGGCCAGTGGCTTGGCCGACTGGCTGGCGATGGACAACAACACACCGTCCGACCTGGTGAACAATGCCATCTATATCTATATGATGGAGGTGACGGCCATCATGGCAGATGCCATTGGCAAGAGCGACTATGCCAACACCTTGCGCCTGCGTCGTGAAGCCGCTCTGAAGGAGTGGAACCAGGCGTATGTGGATCCTGCCACAGGCAAGACGCGTAGCGCAGATGGCAAGAAAATCATACACTCTCAGGCTTCGTATGCCACTCCGTTGAACTTCAACTGTTTCAACGAAGCCAACAAGGCGAAGGCCGTTGCCTACTTGGCAGAGCTGGCAGCCAACCCATCGGCCAGTGGCGACGGAAGCAAGCAATTCCCAGCCTATACCATCACCACAGGCTTCTCGGGAACGCCCAACATCCTGCCTGCATTGAGTCGCAATGGCAAGACAGAAGAGGCCTTCCGCATGTTCACCTGCACCGACTTCACCTCGTGGCTCTATCCGGTCACCAAGGGTGCCACTTCCGTTTGGGAGCGTTGGAACGGCTTGGAGGTGGCCTTTGGTAAGAACAACCAGAACAACATGAACTCGTTCAACCACTTCGCCCTCGGGGCCGTGGGTCAGTGGATGTACGAGTATCAGTTGGGCATCACCTCCAACCATGTCGAGGGTCAGGCTGGCTATCAGCAATTCATCCTGCAACCTTCGGCAGGTGGCAACTACACCAGCTTGGAGGGTAGCTATCGCAGCAACTATGGCGATGTAGTAAGTGCTTGGCAGGCAGATGGCAAGGGTCACATGACGGGCTATCGGACATCGATTCCTGCCAACACCTCAGCCCTTCTGTATCTCCCCATCATGGCAGAGGATTACGATAGCATCGACGGCGATGCCATCTATTTGGGCAAGGAGGTGCACAATGGCGTTGAGTGCGCCAAGTACCGGCTCACCTCCGGCACCTTCCATTTCCGCCTCCAAGGCAAAACGGTGGTGGTGGAATGAAAAATAGTTGAACGCCCCCAAAAAAGGGGCGTTCAACTTTCTACTGTTAGATAAATATCGGCCCGTGACCCATGCACGATGTTGTGCTCATGGCAGTCAATGCTGCCGTCAGAAATGATATTACAAACTGTATCACAGTTTTCCAAAGTTCTTTGTTTTTCATAATGATTTAGGTTTTAAGGTTAAACAATAGTTTAATACTTAGCAGGCTTTATAAGGCTCTCCCCCTTAGCAAGGGGGAGTACCCTCCGGTAGGAGGGGGAGGGAGTATGTTGTA
>CACZRQ010000251.1 GCA_902783615.1 uncultured Bacteroidales bacterium
TGATGGTGTCATAGCTCAGTTGGTAGAGCAAAGGACTGAAAATCCTTGTGTCCCCGGTTCGATTCCTGGTGACACCACGATCATAGAAAGAGTATTAGTTTGCAAATAAAATTCCTGGACGACGCAAGAAGTTCAGGGTTTTATTTTTTGATCCCATTTGTTTTTCTTACCTTTGCTTTCGGAATTAAATAGAACAAGATATGAAAAAGCTATCATTCCTTTTTGTGGCGCTGATGCTTTGTATGGGCATGTCGGCTCAGATTCACCTGACCGGCTACAACCAGCATCTCATCAACCCTGATTTGCTGACGAAGAACTGGAAAGCCTTGTGGATTTCGGCCGATGATGCCAATCTGAAAGATTATGGCGTGTATCACTTCCGCAAGACCCTCTCGCTGACAGAGAAACCTCAGCAATATGTGATTCATGTTTCGGCCGACAACCGTTATAAACTGTTTGTGAACGGACAGTTGGCGTCGTTAGGTCCTGCCAGAAGCGACATCAAGAACTGGAACTTCGAGACGGTGGACATTGCTCCTTACCTGAAGGCTGGAGATAACCAGATTGCTGCTGTGGTATGGAACTTTGCCGATGATAAGCCTGTGGCTCAGATGACTGGAGGCTCTGCCATCTTCATCGTGCAAGGCAATACAGACGCAGAGAAAGGCATCAATACCGACCGTAGCTGGAAGGCCGTTAAAAACACAGCCTACTCGGCTATTCCAGTAGGTTACATGGACGTGATGGGCTACTATGCTGCAGGTTCCACAGAAAAGATTGATGCCAGCAAATATCCTTGGGGTTGGGAACAGGCTGGCTTCGACGACAGCAACTGGAAGAACGCCAAAGGCACCATGCCTGGTGCACCCAAAGGTATGGCCGATGATACTTCATTACCCCTTATCCCCTCACCCATTCCACAATTGGAGCGCACTCCCATGCGACTGGCAACGGTTCGCATAGCAGAGGGAGTAAAAGTGCCCGATGGCTTCTTGAAACAACCTGTCAGTGTGACGATTCCTGCCAACACACAAGCCAAACTTCTGCTCGACAACGAGGTGCTTACCACTGGCTACCTCAATCTGTTGTATGGCAAGGGCAAGGGTGCAGAGATTAAAATCAGGTATGCAGAATCGTTGTTCGATGTGAACGAAAAGGGTCGCCTCGCTGGAGGGAAAGGCAATCGCAACGAGGTGGAAGGCAAGCAATTTGTTGGCTATAACGACATCATCTTAGCCGATGGAGGCACCGAACGACAGTTCACCCCACTCTGGTGGCGCACCTGGCGCTATGTGCAGTTAGACATCAAGACGGGTGATGAACCATTGGAAATCAAAGACATAAACTATATCTTCAGTGCATATCCATTCCAGTTGGCCAGCTCATTCAATGCGCCAGGCAACGACCTCTACAATCGCCTGATTGAGGTGGGATGGCGCACGGCTCGCCTCTGTGCCAACGAAACCTACATGGACTGTCCGTATTATGAGCAGCTGATGTATTTTGGCGACACCCGCATCCAGACGATGCTCACCATGTATAACACACGCGATGCATATATGGTGAAAAATGCCATTGAGATGGGACGCCACTCGATGAACAACGAAGGTATCACGCTGAGTCGCTATCCAGACGATCTGGGTCAGCTCATTCCATCATACGCCCTCTCGTGGATTGGCATGATCTACGACTATTGGATGATGCGAGGAGATGAAGCCTACGTGAAGACCCTCTTGCCAGCTGCCCGTAGCATCTTGGCTTGGTATGAGTCGTTCCTGAAAGAGGACTATAGCCTCGACTTGATTCCTTACTGGTATTTCTGCGACTGGTCGAAAGGATTCCAACGTGGTGTGATTCCTCGTGAGGAAAAGGGCAACTCTGCCTTCCAGGACCTGATGTATCTGTTGGCACTCGACGAAACCATCAAGATGGAGGAAGCCTTTGGCATTGAAGGCATGGCCGACCATTACGAAGACATTGCCGAGCATATCCGTGAGGGCATCAACGCCAAATATTGGGATGCAGGCAAGCAACTTTATGCCGATACGCACGACCATCGCAACTACTCGCAACACTCTAACATTCTGGCCATTCTGGCTGGTATCGTCAAGGGAGACGAAGCCAAGGCTTTGTGCGAGCGCATCCTAAAGGACGATAGCCTGAACCAGGCAACCATCTATTTCCAATATTACCTACACATGGCGATGGACAAGGTGGGTTGCAGTGATTTGTTGCTGGATCACATTTCCACCTACACCGATTTGTTTAAGGTGGGACTCACCACAGCTATGGAGGAGCCAGAGCCCAGTCGTAGCGATTGCCACGCTTGGAGTGCCAGCATGAACATTGAGTTTTTGCGCATGGTGTTGGGCATCCATAGCGATGCACCAGCTTTCAAGAAGGTATTGATTACACCTGCTTTGGGTAAGCTGACAGAGGCCAGTGGCTCGATGCCTCATCCATTGGGCGACATTCAGGTGAGCTACAAGCAAGGAAAGAAGTTAGAGGCTACCATCACCCTCCCCCAAGGACTCACGGGTACTTTGCGATATAATGGCAAGGATCATGAGTTGAAGGGTGGTGTGAATACTTTTAAACTATGAAAGCTATGAAACTCAATAAAGTACATCACATTGCAGTGCTTTGCTCAAACTACCAGTGCAGTCTTCAGTTCTACACCCAGGTGTTGGGACTGGAGGTGTTGGGTGAGCACTACAGGGCTGAACGTGACTCTTACAAGACCGACCTCGCTCTGCATGGAGAGTTTGTGATTGAGCTGTTTTCGTTTCCCAACCCACCCCAGCGACTGAGTCATCCAGAAGCAACTGGTCTGCGCCATCTGGCGTTCGAGGTGGATGATATCGATGTCAATCTCATGGAGTTGGACAAGATGGGGATTGAGCATGAGGCTCCTCGCACAGACCCCTATTCTGGCAAACGCTTCGTGTTCTTCTCCGACCCCGATGGCTTGCCGATAGAGTTTTATGAAAGGTAAAAAAGGTAATGATACAATAAGAAGTAGTATTACGTTTGCATCCCCTAAGCGTCGTGAGACGGTTAGGGGTTTTTAATTAATAATAAATAGGTATTGTGTACTTTATTTATTTTATTTATCTTTGCACCCGAATATATAGAGATGTAATCAAGAATGTTTCTAATGAAATATAAATTGCTTGTGCTGACAATCTTTGCATCAGCATTTTGGGGATGTAATGGACATCACGATTCAGATGAAAGTGCATCAAGTCCTGAGTTTGTGTCAACTGAGAACGGTGTGATTGTTGTACCAGAATCGCAACTCTCGAAGAAAATAAAATTGGCTGTCATCGAACCACAAACGCTGGACATACAGTTTCGAACTACAGCCTCGGTAGGTCCAAAGTCAGGAAGCATCGCCGATATAGGACTACCTTTCGGAGGAAGGGTTGTTCGCTCGTTTGTCAAATTGGGCGATCAGGTAGGTCGTGGCCAGACGCTTTTCGAAGTCAATTCTTCCGATTACATGGAGGCAGTGAAAGCTTACCTTGAAGGCCGTAGCGCATCCGATCTTGCCATAGCCAACCAACGAAGAAAAGAAACCCTCTACCAAAGAGGCATGCTTTCAGATCGCGAATGGGAGGAAATATGTGCAGAAACCCGCAACGCAGAGAATGCTTGTGAGATAGCTCGCCGAAGCCTGGCCCAATTCAATGTTGATCCCGCATCGGTGCATGCAGGTGAACCATTGAAGGTAGTTTCTCCGATTGCTGGACGTGTGGTTCGCAACGACCTGGTTATTGGCGGCTATCTCGACGAGGAAGACGATGCCCCCATGACTGTGGCCGACCTCTCAACCGTGTGGGTCACGGCCAATGTAAAAGCTGCTCAGGTGATTGGACTGATGCCAGGACAGATGGTAAAAGTGGAGATAGATGCAAGTCATCAAGTGGAAGGGAAAATATTCTATGTGGGTGAGCTGTTGGACGAGAAGACTCGCACACTTCCTGTGGTCATTGAATGTGTTAATACAGAACGAGTGCTGAAACCTGGCATGTTTGTCAATGCAGTCTTTCTACGCCACACAGAATCAGCATTGACCATTCCCTCATCTGCCATCTTTCAAGGAGAAGGGGGCAAATTTGTGTATGTGCAGGACTCTCCCGGACACTTCAACAAGGTTCAAGTGGTGGTGGAAAACATAGAAAAGGGATTGACTTGTGTATTGTCAGGCCTTACAGGTGGAGAAACCGTAATTGTTGACGGTGGCATTTATTTAAGCGAGTAAAAACAATGGAACGCCTCATTACATTTGTTCTCAAGCGAAGAGGGCTTATTGCCGTTATCTTTCTGGTAGTATCATTGTTCGGAATCTATTCCTGGACAAGACTTTCCATTGATGCTTACCCAGATATTGCCGACGTCACCGTACAAGTTGTTACTCAGGTGCCAGGACTGGCAGCTGAAGAAGTTGAACAGCAGATTTCCATTCCTTTGGAACGAGCGCTTTACGGACTTCCTTCGCTTGACATCATGCGAAGCAAAAACGCTTTCGGCCTGTCTATCATCGTCCTTGTCTTTCAAGACGGGACTGAAGACTATTGGGCACGACAACGGGTACGCGAGTGCATCGAAGGAGTTGATCTGCCATACGGAGCTGAACCTGAGCTCAATCCTCTCACATCGCCTACTGGCGAGATATACCGTTATGTACTGGTAGGGTCAGGAAAGTCACTGCGTGAACTGACGGAAATCAACAAATGGACGGTAATTCCAGCTCTGCAGCAGGTTCAAGGCGTAGCAGCCGTTAGTAATTATGGCGGTCTGACCACCCAGTACCAGCTTGAAATAGATCCTCAACGTTTAGCTGCATACGACCTGTCGCTTTCAGATGTAGAGGAAGCACTGGAGAACAACAATTCCAATGCGGGTGGCAGCATGATTAGCATGGGTGACGAAAGCTATGTAGTACGTGGCGTGGGCTTGATACGAGACTTGGAAGATATGGGCAACGTCGTAGTCAAGAACGAGGACGGAATCCCAATTTTCCTGCACGACTTAGGTGAGCTGCGCTATGGTAACCTGGAGCGAAAAGGCATCTTGGGCTATGTGGACGACGACATCTCCATCAGCGATGGCGTAGAAGGCATCGTGCAGATGTTGCGTTATCAGAATCCATCGCAGGTGTTGGAAAAAGTACACAAGGTTGTGGATGAACTGAATCGAGAAGGTTTACCGGAAGGAGTGGAAATCCGCACTTTCATGGATCGTACGAATTTGGTTGGCACCACCCTCAGCACCGTTGAGCACACCTTGCTCTTCGGTATGCTGCTGGTCATCGGCATTCTGCTCATCTTCCTTGGAAGTCCTAAGAGTGCGCTCATCGTTGCCTCCACTATTCCAATCTCGCTTCTGGTAGCCTTCATCTTGATGCATTTGACAGGCATTCCAGCCAACCTACTGAGTTTGGGAGCCATAGACTTTGGCATACTGGTGGATGGTTCCATCGTGATGATTGAGACCATATTGAAACTGCGTGAGGAAGACCCGACAAAACCACTTACCGGTCAGGACACACTCCAACGCATCTTGGAAGTGGCCAAACCGATTTTCTTCGCTACACTCATTATCATCGTGGCCTACATGCCCCTGTTCGCTTTTGAGCGCATTGAGAAGAAGCTCTTCACCCCGATGGCTTTTACCGTTGGCTATGCTCTGGTAGGTGCTCTTTCAGTGGCATTGCTGCTGATACCAGGCCTTGCATACACCATCTACCGCAAGCCTCAGAAAGTCTATCACAACAAGGTAGTGACCAGACTGAACACATTTTACAGGATACAAACTGATTTACTGCTCGATACGCCCAAGAGAATCTATTACGGCATTGCAGTTGTGCTCGTTGCCGTGATTGTAATGATTATTACCGTAGGCAAGGACTTCCTTCCGAATCTCGACGAAGGTGGAATTTGGATTCAAGTACAGACACCTCCAGGCATCTCTTTGGAAAAATCCACGAAAATGGCAGATGAACTGCGAAACAAGCTGAAGGAGTTTGACGAGGTGTCGTATGTGATGACACAGGAAGGACGAGATGACGAAGGTGCCGAGGCGTTCACCTCATCGCATATTGAAGTGTGTGTTGGATTGAAACCCTACTCACAATGGAAGTGGGGTAAGAACAAGGACGACCTCATAGCCCAGATGGCAGACACCATTGCCCAGATGCCGGGCTATCGCGTGGGTTTCTCTCAGCCGATTATCGATATGGTGATGGATCAGATTGCCGGCTCACACAGTGATTTGGCTATGAAGATATATGGCGAAGACCTGACTGAAGGTCGTCGCATAGCTGAAGAGGTGGAACAAATCATTGCAAGCATCCCGGGTGCAACTGATGTGATTATCGATCAGGAACCTCCACTGCCACAACTCCAGATTACAGCTGACCGTGAGAAAGCTGCTTTTTATGGTACCAATATTGCTGAAATTGCACAACTGGTGGAAACTGCTATAGGTGGTCGAGCTGTCTCGAAAATCTACATCGACAATCGCGTCTATGACGTCATCTGCCGCTTCCGTGAAGATGTGCGCGACACCCCTGAGAAGATTGCTGCACTGACACTTCCCACAGCATCTGGTTCACGTATCCCACTCTCTGCTGTAGCTGAGGTAAACACGCGTTTGGGTGCCAGCTTCATCGCACGAGAAATGGGTAAAAGACAGTTGACTGTTCGCGTCAACTTACGTGGAAAAGATCTGTCATCTTTCTTGGATGAAGCCAACACCAAGATACGCAACAATGTGAAATACGACCATACAAAGCACACACTCAAGTGGGACGGACAGTTTGAGAACCAACAACGAGCCTACACCCGACTGGCCATCATCATTCCGTTCGTACTGGCAATCATGTACATTCTACTGTACGGAGCATTCCATGATTTCCGACAGGCAGGCTTACTCATAGTGCTGTTACCTCTATCTCTCTTTGGTGGCCTACTCGCTCTCAACTTACGAGGAATGACCTTTAACGTATCTTCTGCCGTCGGATTCATAGCCCTTTTCGGCTTGACTATCCAGAACGGAGTGATTATGATTTCACACATTAATCATCTGCGTGGAAGGGGAGCCGATTTGCGTACTGCCGTTATAGGGGGCGCATCCCATCGTCTCCGTCCTGTGCTGATGACAGCTACGGTGGCCATCCTCGGCTTGCTGCCAGCTTCAATGGCAACAGGTATCGGGTCGGATGTACAACGTCCGTTGGCTACTGTCATCGTTTATGGTTTACTTTTCTCAACCATCATCACTTTGTATATTTTACCAACGCTCTATTATCGCATGGAAAGCCTACGAGAGCAAAAAACCGTTACGAAAGATGAAGAAGATTTCTAAGCTACCGTTCGTTCTGCTCTTTCTGGGTTTCATTGCCCAGACAGTCAATGCACAGGAATATTCGGATTACATGAACGCCGTTGAAAGTAAAAACGCTACCTTTTTGGCTGAACGCTATAATGTGAGTATTGCTGAAGCTCAGACATCTGCAGCCCGTGTGTTCAATGATCCAACGCTTTCGATTGAATATGGCAACAACCAAGACTGGTCTCTGCAAATGGGCCAATCGGTGGAAGTAGGTCTTTCCTATTTATTCAATTTGGGCAATGTACGTCGGGCACGCATCAATGTAGCTCGAAGCGAGGAGGAAATCACCCGAGCAGCCATCGATGACTGGTTCCGCAATTTGAAGGCCGATGCCACCATCGCTTGGATTCATGCGCAAGAATCACGTGCTTTGATGGAAATAAAACGTTCATCTTATGAAAGCATGCTGAAGGTGGCTGAAAACGATAGCATCCGTTTATCAATTGGCGATGGAAGCCTTATTGACGCACGTCAATCACAGATTGAATCAAAAGCTTTATATGCCGAATATCTCGCTGCTGATGCCGAATATGCAAATGCGTTGCAAACACTTTCATTATATGCAGGAGGTCTTACGTTTCATAATGTATCAGAAGATAATGTCATGCTGGCACTCCCATCGAGTTCTGCTCAGGAAATAGTGGAACTGGCACTGGAGAACCGAGCTGACTTGCGCTCTGCCGAGTTGTCACGTACACTATCCGAACGGAATCTGGCTTTGGTAAAGGCATCACGTGCGCCAGAAATTGAACTGAGTTTGGGCTATTCTTATAATAAGGAAGTACGTAATGAAATAGCTCCTGCGCCAACATATCACGGACTTACCATAGGCGTATCATTCCCATTGAAATTCTCACGACTCAATCGAGGTGAACGCTTGGCAGCCGAACGTACTGCACAACAGGCTGATGCGGCTTACGAAGCTGCAAAACAACAGATTATCACAGAAGTTCAGCAAGCATTTGTATCCTGGCAATCGGCAACCAAGGTTGCACAGGAGTGTTCTGCCTCTATGCTGGAAGATGCAACATCCATCCTTGAGAACCGTCGTACTGCCTATATGCAAGGAGATTCATCGTTGCTTGATTACCTAATGGCCGTCAGGGTCTATAATGACACTGCAGAACAATGCATTGCAGCTAAAGCAGGCTTGGCAACAGCCACGACCGAACTTCTGCGTGCCATAGGACTTTAAATCCCTACAAAAAGAGAGAGACATGAAAGCAGGTTTTCATGTCTCTTTTCCTATGTGATTCCGATGCGATTCGAACGCATGACCCACAGCTTAGAAGGCTGTTGCTCTATCCAGCTGAGCTACGGAACCATCCTTGAAATATCCATCTGTCGATTTTCGGGTGCAAAGGTAAGGCTTTTTATTCGAATTGCAAACTTTCGAACAAGTTTTTTTACACGAACAGGCTAACGTAATGAAATAATGCTTAACTTTACGGCACGAATAACTTAAAATAATTGTGCTATGAAGAAGAATTTCTTTTCTGTTCTGTCGTGTGCCCTAATGGGCATCATGATGACGGTGGTTTATCTGCCAACAATGAATGCCCAAAACAATTTCGACATCAACGACCTGAAGACTTGGGCGAACTATGAACGCTATGCTGAAGCTAATCAATCGGTGAGCAACCCCATTGCTGTGTTTATGGGCAACTCCATAACAGACAACTGGGCCCAGATGCATGAGGCATTCTTTACAGAGAACAATTTCGTGGGACGAGGCATTGGTGGCCAGGTAACAGCCCAGATGTTGGCCCGTTTCCGTGCCGATGTGATCAATCTGCACCCCAAGGTGGTGGTGATTATGGCAGGCACCAACGATGTGGCTCGCAACCAGAAATATGTGCCTGTTGAGCATGTGGCAGGCAATATCATCTCGATGGTGGAACTGGCTATTGCTCATGGTATTAAACCAATCATATTGAGCATATTACCTGCTAACCAATACAGATGGCGTCCTGAGATTACCGACTCTACCCAGCAGATTCTGCAAATCAATGCCATGCTGGAGAGCTATGCCAAGCTGAATGGCATCAGCTACATCGACCTCTTCAACATCATGAAGGACGAGAACCAAGGCTTGCCAAAGAAATACTCGCCCGATGGTGTGCACCCCAACTTGGATGGTTATGCAGTGATTGAGCCGATTGTGAAAGCTGAGATTCTGAGACTGGCTCGTTAAACTCGCACTTCAGCAATCTTTTCATCACATCTTGATCTTGAGCAGTTTGGCACCATAGCCAGGAATCACTACATCCATCGCATGACAAGGTGAAACGTTGATAATCTCAGTTTTACCATTCAGCAACTCGTGAGCTTTCACATGCTCCATCTCGGGCATTTGGAAATACTCAAACAGGTGGGTCGGCAGGTTGACGGCAATGTCTGCAGGATTCTCGTCGAAGTTGACAATGATGAAAATCACCTCCTTGTCAGCTTTACGCACAAAAGCATACTGGCGATGCTCGTTGTATCGCCACCCACCAACGTTAGCGTATGTCAAGTCAAAGAACTGTCCATCGCGAATGGCAGCTTCCGAATTGCAGAGTGTCAGCACCCGGGTATAGACCTTAAGTAAGGCTTTCTCCTCACGTGTGAGCAACTTACCATCGATGGCACCACCATGATACCAACGTCTCAAGGTATCAGGACTCCAATAGTCGAAGATGGTGGTACGTCCGTCTTGTCCACTGAATCCTTCCTCGTCCATGCCTGCTTCGCCTAACTCCTGACCAGCATAGATCATCATCGGATTGGTGTTCAGGCAAGCCGATACTACCAGAGCAGGAATGGCCTTGCAAGGATCGTTGGCAAAGAAACGGGAAGCGATGCGCAATTCATCGTGGTTTTCGAGGAAATTCAACATGTGGTTCTGAATATCGCCCACCTGTTGCCAACATCCACTGATGGCCGTAGCCGACTGGCGACCCTGTATGATGGCGAAAAGGGTGTCGTACAGTCCTACCTTATCATACAGATAATCGAAATGGCCACGATGGATGTAATCGCGATATTGTGCTGGGTTATAGACCTCTGCAATAAACTCGATGTCGGGGAATTGGGCTTTTACCTGGGGGATGGCCCACTCCCAGAACTCCACAGGCACCATCTCGGCCATATCGCAACGGAAAGCATCAATATGCTTGCCTGCCCAGAAAAGCAAGATGTGCAACATCTTGTGCCAGGTATCAGGCACTGGGTTGAAATAGCGTTGCCAACCACTCTGGTAGTCGATGCCATAGTTCAACTTCACCGTTTCATACCAGTCGTTTTGTCCTGGATAGGCATCGAACTTATCATTACCCGTTGCCTTGGCAGGATATTCATGGTAAGGCAATGGAGCCTCGCCCTGCATATCAAACTGTCCCTTCAGTTCTGTGTTGGGAATGTAATAGAAATTATTGGTGGGATTAAAGGCGAAGTCGGTCTGATCCGTCTCACCCAACTGTTTCTCACCAGCCGGCAAATGGTCGCTATGATATTGGCGAGCCACATGATTTGGCACGAAGTCGATAATCATTTTCAGTCCGGCCTGATGGGTTCGCTCCACCAATGTCTCAAACTCATGCATGCGGCCAGGCACATTCATGGCCAAATCGGGATCCACATCGTAGTAATCCTTGATGGCGTAGGGAGAACCAGCCTTTCCCTTCACCACAGCTGGGTGGTCGGTCTGAATGCCATAGCGCGAATAATCGGTTTGCGTGGCATGCTCAATGATGCCCGTGTACCATATATAATTTACGCCTAACTCTTTGATTTTCAATAGTGCTAACGGAGTAAAATTAGCCAACTTGCCACATCCGTTCTGGCGGATGGTGCCATTCTTCACACACTTCTCGTTTCCGTTGCCAAACAAACGGGGCAACACCTGATAGATTATCTTTTTCATAACTCAATTATTTCAAATTCATTATTCGTCAATCGTCAATGGTCAATCGTCAATCGTCAATCGTCCATGGTTAATCGTCTCATTCGCCTTATCATATCCCAACTTGAAAATCTCATCGGCCTTATCCAAATCCATATTGCTATAGCCCGAAAGGTTCAAAGGCTCAATCAGCACATCGGCCTTGGTGCGTTCGCCCACCGAGTTTGAACGGAAAATCAGATGATAAGAACGTTCGGCAATGCTCACAATATTCATCTTGTTCTCAGGAGTGGGAATCGGACTCACATTGATGGCAACAATCCTCTCACATTCCTCCCGAATGGGCGATACGGGCAGATTCATCAGCACCCCACCATCTACATAATGGATACCGTCAATCTCAATGGGGGTAAACAACACAGGCATGCTGCACGAAGCCGTTACACAAGCGGCAATCTCACCTTGGCGGAAGAGCACCGTCTTGCCATGATCCAAGTCGGTGGCCGTTACCACCATAGGCACAGGCAACAGCTCCAGTCGCTGACGTCTGAGGTGGGATTTCAGGAAATCCTGCAACTCGGCCAATTCGAAGAAGCCAGTGGTGGGAAACACAGGTTTGGTCAGGTCGGAAAATTTCAAACCCTTGAAGAACTCCAACACCTGATAGGGCTCGTTGCCATCGGCATAAAGCACCCCCACCAGCGACCCGGCACTGGTGGCACTGATGATCTGTGGACGAATGTCGTGCTCCAGCAAAGCCTGCATGGCACCCAGGTGGGCAAAGCCCTTGATAAAGCCCCCACTGAGCACAAAACCAGTCTGATATTTGATGCCTGTAACCATCGGAAAAACCCGTTTTATTCAATTTGGTCTGCTAAAGTAATCAATTTCTTGCGATTTTAGTGCTTCTTTCAGAAAAAATATGCTAACTTTGCATGATTTTTGGTGATAACAATAAAATTACAATGATATGAATATCTCTTATAACTGGTTAAAAGAGTTTGTAGATTTCGACTTAGGTCCGTTGGAACTGGCTGATGCACTGACTTCTATAGGTTTGG
Source organism: uncultured Bacteroidales bacterium (assembly GCA_902783615.1). Classification (GTDB taxonomy): domain Bacteria; phylum Bacteroidota; class Bacteroidia; order Bacteroidales; family Bacteroidaceae; genus Bacteroides. Next base: position 12,343 of record CACZRQ010000251.1, read on the forward strand.
AAGTGGGTGGCGTGGAAGAGATTCAGGCCATCAAGGGCGGATTGGAAGGTTTGGTTATCGGCGAGGTGCTCACTTGCGAGGCTCACCCTAACTCAGACCACATGCATGTAACAACGGTGAACATCGGCAGTGGCGATCCTGTACAGATTGTGTGTGGAGCGCCCAACGTGGCAGCAGGACAGAAAGTGGTGGTGGCTACCATCGGCACGAAGCTGTACGACGGCGACGATTGTTTTACCATCAAGAAATCCAAGCTCCGTGGCATCGATTCTTGTGGCATGATCTGTGCCGAAGATGAAATAGGCATCGGAACCGACCATTCTGGCATCATTGTCCTGCCAGAGGATGCTGTGGTGGGTACTCCTGCCAAAGATTATTACAACATCAAGAGCGACTTCGTGCTGGAGGTTGACATCACACCTAACCGTGCCGATGCTTGCTCTCATTATGGTGTGGCTCGCGACCTGTATGCTTACCTGGTTCAGCGAGGCATCCCTACCCAACTGCACAAGCCAAGTGTGGATGGTTTTAAGGTGGACAACAACGACCTCGACATCAATGTGACCATTGAGAACAGCGAGGCATGTCCAAGATATGCAGGCGTCACCGTCAAGGGTGTCACTGTGAAGGAGAGCCCTGAGTGGTTGCAGAACGACCTGCGTATGATTGGTTTGCGCCCCATCAACAACATTGTAGATATCACCAACTACATCCTGTTTGCTTTCGGACACCCGATGCATTGCTTCGATGCCGATAAGATTAAGGGCAACCAGGTGATTGTAAAGACTTTGCCAGAGGGTACACCTTTCATCACTTTGGATGGTGTGGAACGCAAGTTGAGCGAGCGCGACCTGATGATCTGCAATGCCGAAGAGCCCATGTGTATTGGTGGTGTGTTTGGTGGTTTGGAGAGTGGAACTACCGAAGAGACCAAGAATGTATTCCTCGAGAGTGCTTACTTCCACCCCACTTGGATTCGCAAGACGGCTCGCCGTCATGGTTTGAGCACCGATTCCTCTTTCCGCTATGAACGTGGCATCGATCCCAACAACACCATATATATTTTGAAGTTGGCCGCCATGATGGTGAAAGAGCTCGCAGGTGGAACCATCTCGTCGGAAATCAAGAATGTGTCATGCAAGGACTTCCCTCCATTCCATGTGGAACTGAGCTATCAGCGTGTGAACGACTTGATTGGCAAGGCAATACCTGCTGAAACGGTGAAGAGCATCGTGAAGAGCCTGGAGATGGAGATTGTGGATGAAACGTCCGAAGGCTTGTCCCTCGACGTGCCTCAGTATCGTGTGGATGTGCAACGTGATTGCGACGTGATTGAAGACATCCTGCGCATCTATGGCTATAACAATGTGGAGATTCCTACCACGCTGAAATCAAGCTTAGTGGCTGAAACAGAAACAGATAAGTCGAACAAGTTGCAGAACCTGGTGGCAGAGCAGTTGGTGGGTGCAGGCTTCAACGAGATCATGAACAACTCGCTCACAAAAGCTGCTTACTACGAAGAGCTTTCTTCTTACCCAGCTGCAAACCTGGTGAGACTGATGAATCCACTGAGTAGCGATTTGAACGTGATGCGTGAAACCTTGCTGTTCGGTGGTTTGGAAACCATTGCACGCAATGCCAACCACAAGAACCCCGATCTGAAACTGTTTGAGTTTGGCAATTGCTACTACTATCGCGAAGAGAAACGCAACGAGGAGAAGGCTTTAGCCCCCTACTCTGAAAGTTATCATTTAGCTCTGTGGCTCACAGGCAAGGACAAGCAGGGCTCTTGGATTCATGGTGACGAAGAGAACAATCCATACATGCTAAAGGCATACGTGCAGAACATCTTCGGACGTATGGGATTGCGCATGCGTGACCTCACCGTCGAGAATCTGAAGACCGACATCTATGCTTCTGCCATTGTCATCAAGACTCAGGGAGGCAAGCGTCTGGCTATGTTGGGCTCGGTAACCCGTAAGATTCTGAAGCAGTTCGACATCGACAATGCCGTTTACTTTGCCGACATCAACTGGATTGAGGTGATGCGTAGCATCCGTTCACTGAAGGTCAGCTTCAAGGAGCTGCCTAAGTTCCCAGCTGTTCGTCGCGACTTGGCATTGCTGGTGGATAAGAGCATCCAGTTTGCCCAGATTGAGAAGATTGCTTTCGATTCCGATCGCAAGCTCATCAAGGCCGTCAACCTGTTCGATGTTTACGAGGGCAAGCACTTGGAGCCGGGCAAGAAATCGTATGCCGTTAGCTTCATCCTGCAAGACGAGACGCAAACCTTGAACGACAAGGTGATCGACAAGGTGATGCAGAAGCTCATCAAGAACTTGGAAGAGAAAGCAGGAGCAAGACTCCGTTAACGGTTGACAATAGTTGAATTAGGATAATTAATTATTAACAAAACGATCATTGGCATTGAGTTTGAGCGAAGCTCAATGGTCAATAATCAATAAAAAAACAAACCAATGGGAAGAGCGTTTGAATATAGAAAAGCTGCTAAGCTGAAGAGATGGGGTCACATGGCAAAGACCTTCACTCGCCTGGGCAAGCAAATCGCCATTGCCGTAAAGGCTGGTGGCCCAGAACCAGAAAACAATCCAACGTTGCGTTCACTCATCGCTAACTGCAAGCGTGAGAACATGCCGAAGGATAACATCGATCGTGCCATCAAGAATGCAATGGGTAAGGATCAGAGTGATTACAAGAGCATGACCTATGAAGGCTATGGCCCTCATGGTGTGGCTATTTTTGTAGATACCCTGACTGATAACCCCACCCGCACAGTGGCCGATGTTCGTTCAGTGTTCAATAAGTTCAGTGGCACCTTGGGCACTATGGGTTCACTGGCTTTCCTGTTCGACCACAAGGCTGTGTTTACCTTCAAGATGAAGGATGGTCTCGACATGGATGAGTTTATCCTCGAGATGATTGACTACGATGTGGAGGAGGAATTCGACATCGACGAAGAGGAAGGTACCATCACCATTTATGGCGATCCAAAGAGCTACTCAGCCATCCAGAAACACCTGGAAGAGCAAGGCTTCGAGGACGTTGGTGGCGACTTCACCTACATTCCTAACGACCTGAAGGATGTTACCCCAGAACAGCGTGAAACCATCGACAAGATGGTAGAGCGTCTGGAGGAGTTCGACGATGTGCAGAATGTTTATACCAACATGAAGCCGGAAGAGGATTGATTAGCCCCGTAGGCGCGACAGTTCACAGGCAGGGGTGAGTCCGTAAGGACGTAACCCCTGTATAATAACATGTTACAAGGTTTAGCCCTGTAGGGGCGACAGAACTAAATGATATACTGTCGCCCCTACAGGGCTCTTATTTATTGTCCTGTTTTACAGGGGTTCCGCTACGCTTCACCCCTGCCTGTACACTGTCGCCCCGATGGGGCTTAATCACCACCGAAACTTCTGTTTTTATCACTTTGGAGCCCTGCGATACAGGAAGAAGGCGATGAAGGCATAGAGGATATTCGGAATCCACACGGCAATCACAGGAGGCATATTGCCATTGATGGAAAACGTAGATGACACCGTTTGGAACAGAATATAACTAAAACTCAAACCCAATCCGATACCCAAATTCAAACCCATGCCACCTTTCATCTTTCTGGACGAAAGCGAAGCACCAATCAATGTCAGGATAAACGATGCAAACGACATGGCGATGCGCTTATGATACTCAATCTCAAACTCTTTGGTATTCGACAAACCCCTTAATCGCTGACGTTCGATATAGGCACTCAGCTCAGGATTTGTCATCATCTCCTGTTGGTTCTGCATCAAGATCAAATCATCAGGCGTGAGCTTGATGATGGTATCCATACGATTGCCTCGCTTGATAATCTCCCGTTCGCCACCCAACTCGCGAATCATATAATCCCTGACCGACCAGTGGTTGACATGCATGGTATCATACACAATGGTACGGGCCGTCATGTGCGACACCAATTGCTTGCCATCAAACTTATCGAGCGAGAAACGATAGCCCGTCTTACGATTGTCCTCGTAGCGCTCAATATACGCCACCACATTGGTATCCACCTGCATCTGTATATTTCGAGCCGTACTCACCTTGCGTTCCTTATAATACTTGTCCTCGAAGTTGATGCGAGTCACACTACCCTTGGGGATGATGTAAGCCCCCAGGAAGAAAGTCACAACAGAGATGATGGCCGCCGACACCATATACGGACGAAGCATGCGTTTGAAGCTCATACCCGTCGAGAACATGGCGATAATCTCGGAATTCTCCGCCATCTTGGCCGTGAAGAAAATCACGGCAATGAACACAAACAGCGGACTGAACAGATTGGCAAAATAAGGAATGAAATTCTGGTAATAGTCGAAGATGATGGCACTCCACGGAGCCTCATGCTGCATGAAACGGTCCATCTTCTCATTGAAGTCGAACACCACAGCAATCGAAATGATCAAGGCAATGGCAAACACATAAGTACCCAAAAACTTGGCCATGATGTAGTAGTCCAAGCGCTTCAGATACTTGTGAGGCATCAGTCCCCACAAGGTATTTGCCCAAGCGTGATTATTCAACCATTGCTCGAACTTATCTCTCCAACTTTTTATATTCCAATGTTTTCCCATTACATTCTTTGTGACACTTGTTCAACCATCTTAGGCTTCCATGTAGCAAAATCGCCTGCTATGATGTGCCTCCTGGCTTCGCCCACCAACCACAGGTAGAACGCCAGGTTGTGCAACGATGCAATCTGCATGGCCAGCAATTCCTGGGCATGGAACAGGTGGCGCAGGTAGGCCTTGCTATACAGGGTGTCCACCTTCGATGCACCATCTTCCTCGATGGGTGAAAAATCAAACTCCCACTTCTTGTTCCTCATGTTGATGATGCCCTGCTTTGTGAACAGCATACCGTTCCTACCATTTCGGGTAGGCATCACACAATCGAACATATCCACACCTCGCTCAATCGATTCCAGGATGTTGGCAGGCGTACCCACGCCCATCAGGTAGCGAGGCTTGTCCTTGGGCAGAATGCCATTCACCAGCTCAATCATCTCATACATCACCTCGGTAGGTTCACCCACAGCCAATCCGCCAATGGCATTGCCCTCAGCTTCCTTAGATGCAATATACTCAGCCGATTGCGTGCGCAGGTCACGATACACGCAACCCTGCACAATGGGGAACAGCGACTGGTGGTAACCATACTTTGGCTCCGTTTCCTGATAGCGTTGGATGCAACGGTCTAACCAGCGATGCGTGCGCTCCATCGAGGGCTTGGCGTATGCATAGTCGGCCGTGCCAGGCGTGCACTCGTCGAAGGCCATGATGATGTCGGCACCAATGCTGCGCTCAATATCCATCACTTTCTCTGGAGTGAAGAACAGCTTGCTGCCATCAATATGGGAACGAAATTCCACTCCCTCTTCTTTCATCTTACGGATGTCGGCTAATGAAAACACCTGGAAACCACCACTATCGGTCAGCATGGGACGATCGAAGGCATTGAACTTATGCAAGCCCCCCACTCGCTCCAACACCTCCAAGCCTGGTCGCAGATACAAATGATAGGTATTGCCCAAGATAATCTGGGCTTTCACATCGTCTTTCAGATCCGACACCTGCACACCCTTCACCGAGCCCACCGTTCCCACGGGCATGAAGATGGGTGTTTCTATCTGGCCGTGAGCCGTTGTAATCAGTCCGGCACGTGCATTTGTCTTACTATCAGTATATTGAAGATCGAAAGTCATTCTTCATCTTTTTGTTTAGGTTCATCTTTCACCGTCAGATCGATGGCATCCTTCACCTTCTCATTGAGCAGAGCCAGGTCGAACACCTCTTTCACATCTTTCACGAAGTGGAAAGTCAGACCCTCGATGTAGATTGGCTGGATATCCTCGATGTTCTTACGGTTGGCCTCGCTCAGGATTATCTCCTTGATACCAGCACGTTTAGCTGCCAAAATCTTCTCCTTGATGCCACCCACAGGCAATACCTTGCCCCTCAGAGTAATCTCGCCCGTCATGGCAATGTTGGCTTTCACACGGCGTTGCGTCAGGGCAGATGCCAACGAGGTGGCCATCGTAATGCCTGCCGACGGACCGTCCTTAGGCACAGCACCTTCAGGCACATGGATATGGATGTCCCACTGCTCGAACACCCTCACATCGATGTTCAGCAATTGCGGATGAGCCTTGATGTATTCCACTGCCAGCATGGCCGATTCCTTCATCACATCACCCAAGCTACCAGTCAGGGTAAGCTTACCCTTGCCCCTGTTCAAGCTGGTTTCGATGAACAGAATCTCGCCACCCACGGCTGTCCATGCCAGACCTGTCACCACGCCTGCATAGTCGTTGCCCTGATATTTGTCGCGACTGTACTCCTGCACACCCAAGTAACCACGCAAATCGGCTGGTTTCACCTCAGTCTTAGCCAGATAGCCATCCTTGGCATATTGCAAGGCCATCTTACGAAGCACCTTGCCAATCTTCTTCTCCAACTCACGCACACCACTCTCACGGGTATAGTCCTCGATGATAGCCTCCAGTGTAGCCTTGGGGAACTTCACCTCACCCTTCTTCATGCCGTTGGCATCCAACTGCTTTGGCACCAAGTGTTTGCGTGCAATCTCAATCTTCTCCTCAGTCAGATAGCCACTCAGCTCAATCAGCTCCATGCGGTCGAGCAGAGGTTGAGGAATGTTCTGCAGGTTATTGGCCGTAGCAATGAACATCACCTTCGAGAGGTCGTAGTCCACATCCAAGTAATTGTCGTGGAACGTACTGTTCTGCTCTGGGTCGAGCACCTCCAAAAGTGCCGAAGATGGGTCGCCATGCACGTCAATGCCCAACTTATCCACCTCATCGAGCACAATCACGGGGTTCGACGAACCAGCCTTAATCATACCTTTGATGATTCGGCCAGGCATGGCACCAATGTAGGTTTTGCGATGTCCACGAATCTCAGCTTCATCGTGCACACCACCCAACGACATGCGTATATATTTGCGTTTCAGAGCCGTAGCAATCGATTTGCCCAACGAGGTCTTACCCACTCCAGGAGGACCATACAAGCAGATGATGGGCGACTTCATATCACCCTTCAACTTCAGCACAGCCAGATGCTCCAGAATGCGTTCCTTCACACGATCCAAGCCGTAGTGGTCTTTGTTGAGCACTCGCTCGGCATTCTGAATATTCAGGTTATCAGTGGTATAGATGCCCCACGGCAATGAAAGCATCGTCTTGAGGTAATCCAATTGCATGCTATATTCAGGCGACTGCTGATTCATCTGCTCCAGCTTTTCCACCTCTTTCAGGAAGTTCTTCTTGATCTCCTCGCTCCACTTAATCACGTTGGCTTTCTGGCGCATGTCCTCAATCTCCCTGCGAGAACCATTTCCACCCAGCTCATCCTGAATGGTCTTGATCTGTTGCTGCAGGAAATACTCACGCTGTTGCTGGTCGATGTCCTCGCGAGCCCTCATCTGGATAGAAGCCTTGATTTCAGCCAATTGCACCTCTCTGCTCATCAGTTCCAACAAGCGGTAGGTACGGTCTTTCAGCGAATCCATCATCAGCAGTTCCATCTTCTCATCCTTATTGAAAGGCAGATTGGCACAGAGGAAATCCACCAGGAAGAGGCTACTGTTGATATTCTTAATGGCAAAGGCCGAATCGGCAGGAACCATGTCAGACACCCTTATATACTTGATGGCCAAGTCTTTCACAGCATCTATCATGGCACTAAACTCCTTGTCATCCTTCTTGATTACAGAGTCGTTCAATGGAGCCACCTTTCCTTTAAGATATGGCTCATATTCAGTGAGTTCCAGCAATTCAATTCGCCTCAAACCCTGTATGATGATGGTTGTTGTCTGGTCGGGCATTCTCAGGGAACGAACCACCTTGCCAACCACACCCACCGTATGGAGATCAGCCAGCATGGGTTCTTCAGTATCCGCTATCCGTTGACAAAACACACCAATCTGCATTCCCTTGCGTTCAGCATCCTTAGCCA
>CACZRQ010000252.1 GCA_902783615.1 uncultured Bacteroidales bacterium
ATACCATTTCGATATTTCACTTTCATGATTTGCATACCATAAAAAGTGAACTTAACATTTATATATTTATATTAATAATATATATATATATATTATTAATATAAATATATAAAACTGATTATTGAAATTTTGGTATATCAAAATTCAATTTTCGAAATGGTATTTTGGTATTTTGGTATGTTGGTATATAAAACTCAATTTTCGAAATGGTATTTTGGTATTTTGGTATATAACTCCATACATTGTGTTTACTGTCCGTTGACAAGCCATTTCATCTACTACGGGCTGATGACCCGTCTTCCCGAAGTAAGCGAGCCTTTTACTACGGGATGGCGCTCCTGCCCCCAAATTTTAACATTTCAAAAAAAGTCGGAAAATATTTTGGGCACTTTGTAAAACATATCAAAAAAAAGATTATCTTTGTAGCCGCTTACAGAAGCCCAAAAATATTCTTTTCCACTCTATATATTTCCCACGTTCTATGACTTGTTGTTACAACAAGCCCTACTCTGGCCTTATTTTCTGCAGCAGCACCATGTCGAGGTATTCGCCCCCTACCCGCCACCATTGCTTTAGCAAGCCGCAATCCACGAAACCTGCGCGATGCAGGAGGTTCAGGCTCTCGGCATTGTCGGCCAGGATGTGGGCATTGAGTTGCTTGAAGTGCAGGAAGGTGAACACGTAGTCGCAGAGCAGGTTGAGCGCTTCAGTGGCATAGCCCTTGCCACGCTCCTCACGCAGCAACGAGATGCCAATTTCCGCACGGGCGTGCATCGGCTCAAAGTCGGTGACATCAATCACCCCCACGGGACGGTCTGAAGAAAGTTCGCAAATCACCAGCCGAAGCTGGCGATCTGCGAACATATCACTCATCGAACCTTCTATATACGACTTCAGCACGGCTTTCGAATAAGGCACCGTGAAATTGGAGATGGACCACAGCGAAGGGTCGTTTTCCATCTCATAGATGAAATCCAGATCGCTGGGTTCCAGGGCACGTAGCCTCACTAACTTGCCTGCAAAGAACTGGCTCATCATGGTTTAGAAGAACAAGGTAGAAATCAGGTAAGCCACAATGGTAGAGGTTATCACGCACACCAAGCCTGGCATCATGAAACTATGGTTCAGCAGGTACTTGCCAATCACCGTAGTACCACTTCGGTCGAAGTTGACGGTAGCGATATCTGATGGATAATTGGGGATAAAGAAGTAACCATACACACTTGGCAACACACCCAACAGCACTGGACCAGGGATACCTAAAGAATAAGCCAATGGCAACATGGCCACTACCACGGCTCCCTGCGAGTTGATGAGCACCGACACCAAGAAGAACACAAAGGCAATTGACCAGTGATACTTGGAAACGATGTCGCCCAAAGCAGCCTGCATCTCGTTCATGTAGTTACTGAAATAAGTGTCGGCCAGCCAAGCGATACCATAAATAGCTACCACAGCCACCATACCACTCTGCCAAACAGCTCCTCCCACAGCACTCTTGGGCTTTGCTTTGCAGAAAATAATCATCAGTGCTGCTGCTGATATCATCACAATCTGAATAACGATGTTCATCTTCAAGGTCTCTGTAGATCCGTCAGCCTTCGTAAAATGAGGCAACATATTAGGGAATGCAGCAAAGAACACAATCACGACGAGGGCAGCAACGAAGATATAAACGGCACGCTTTGAATCCTTTGAAATCTCTTTGTCAAGAGTGGTAGCAGAATTGCCATACATATACTTATACAATTCAGGATCCTGACATCTCTTCTGGAACTCAGGGTCTTTATCGAGATCCTTGCCACGACGGTAAGAGAACACAGAAGCCATAATCAGGCCTACCAAACAGGCAGGAATGGTGACCATGAGCACCTGAGGAATGGTAACATCGAAGCCGTTAGCGGCAGAGATAGTGGTGAAAGCCACCACGGCAGCAGCAATAGGCGAACATGTGATACCTACCTGAGAAGCGATGGAAGCCACGCCACAAGGTCTTTCAGGACGAATACCTTTCTTCAGGGCAATGTCGCAGATGATGGGCATCAACGTGTAAACCACATGACCAGTACCCACCAGCACCGTGAGGAAGAAGGTGCACAATGGGGCAAAGAAAGTGATGCGGTCGGGATGCTTGCGCAACATGCGCTCGGCTATCTGTATCAGCCAATCCATACCGCCTGAAGCCTGCATCACGCCGGCACAGGTTACGGCTGCAATGATGATATAGATAACGTCAGTAGGAGGTGTACCAGGTTTCAAGCCAAAGCCAAAGACTAGGATAGCCAAACCTATACCAGAGATTGCACCCAGTGCAAGACTGCCGTAACGCGAACCAATATACAGGGCTCCAAGTACGACGAGCAATTGAATAATCGTTAAAATCATACTTATTAGATTTAAAGTTACTGCACAAATTTAGCAATTATTTTAAACATACGCAGCAAAAGTTAGAAAATCTTTGTTTATTTGCCCTACTTAATGTAATTTTGCACAGATTTTAAAAACATTTATCTATATGTATAGGACTCATAACTGCGGAGAACTCCGCATTGCAGACGTAAATAAGCAGGTAACGCTTGCCGGATGGGTACAGCGCACTCGCAAGATGGGTGGTATGACATTCGTGGATTTGCGCGACCGTTATGGCATCACTCAACTGGTGTTTAATGAAGAGGTGGATGCCGCCTTATGCGAGGAAGCTAACAAATTGGGGCGCGAATATGTGATTCAGGTAACAGGTTCAGTGAACGAGCGTTTCAACAAGAACAAGAATTTGCCTACGGGCGATATTGAAATCATCGTGAGCCAGTTGAACGTGCTGAATGCTGCCATGACCCCTCCTTTTACTATTGAGGACAATACCGACGGAGGCGACGACATCCGAATGAAATACCGTTATTTGGATTTGAGAAGGGCAGCTGTGCGCAAGAACCTGGAGCTGCGTCATAAGATGACCATCGAAGTGCGCAACTATTTAGATAACCACGGTTTCATAGAGGTGGAAACTCCTGTGCTGATTGGCTCAACACCTGAGGGTGCTCGTGATTTCGTGGTGCCTTCACGCATGAACCCAGGCCAGTTCTATGCCCTGCCTCAGAGTCCACAGACCCTGAAGCAATTGTTGATGGTAGCTGGTTTCGACCGTTATTTCCAGATTGCCAAGTGCTTCCGTGACGAAGACTTGCGTGCCGATCGTCAGCCAGAGTTTACACAGATCGATTGCGAAATGTCATTTGTAACACAGGACGATGTGATTGAATTGTTCGAGGGAATGGCCAAGCACCTGTTCAAAACCCTGCGTGGTGTTGACTTAGGTGAAGCTCCTTTCCAGCGAATGCCTTGGGCTGAAGCGATGAAATACTATGGTAGCGACAAGCCAGACCTGCGTTTTGGTATGAAGTTCGTGGAACTGATGGACATCATGAAAGGTCATGGTTTCAGCGTGTTCGACAATGCTGCCTACGTTGGTGGTATCTGTGCCGAAGGTGCAGCATCGTTCACCCGCAAGCAATTGGATGCCTTGACAGAGTATGTAAAACGTCCGCAGATTGGTGCCAAAGGAATGGTGTATGCCCGCGTGGAAGCCGATGGCAACGTGAAATCAAGTGTGGATAAGTTCTACACACAAGAAGTGCTGCAACAGATGAAAGAGGCCTTTGGTGCGAAGCCAGGCGACCTGATTCTGATTCTGAGTGGCGAGGATGTGATGAAGACTCGTAAACAGCTGTGCGAGCTGCGTTTGAAGGTAGCCGACGATCTGGGCTTGCGTGACAAGAACAAGTTTGCTCTTCTTTGGGTGGTTGACTTCCCGATGTTCGAGTGGAGCGACGAAGAGAATCGCCTGATGGCCATGCACCATCCCTTCACTCATCCGAAAGACGAAGACATTCCATTGCTCGACACCAAACCTGAAGAGGTGCGTGCCGATGCCTATGATATGGTGTGCAATGGTATCGAAGTGGGTGGTGGCTCCATCCGTATCCACGATCCAAAGTTACAGGCAAAGATGTTCGAGATTCTGGGCTTCACCCCAGAACGTGCACAGGAGCAGTTTGGCTTCCTGATGAATGCCTTCAAGTTTGGTGCACCTCCTCACGGTGGCCTGGCCTACGGCTTGGATCGTTGGGTGAGTATCTTCGCTGGTTTAGATAGCATTCGCGACTGTATTGCTTTCCCGAAGAACAATAATGGTCGTGATGTGATGCTGGATGCTCCTTCGGCAATTGAGCAGAAACAGCTCGACGAACTGAAGCTGAATATTATTGACGATTGAGAATTGAAAATTGACCATTAACCATTGACGATTAAGGCTGCGAATTTCGCAGCCTTTTTTCTGTTGATCAGTCTAAATGGTCAAGTGTCAAAAGTTTACTCATGTTTAAACAATCGCTCTTCGGCAAGCTTCTCATACTTCGTGCCTGGACGCCCATAATTGGCATAGGGATGGATGGAGATGCCACCACGAGGAGTGAAGAAACCTGTCACCTCAATATACTTTGGGTTCATCAGGCGAATCAGGTCTTTCATGATAATATTCACACAATCTTCATGAAAGGCCCCATGACTACGGAAGCTGAACAAGTAAAGTTTCAAGCTCTTACTCTCCACCATCTTGATATCAGGGATGTAGCCGATGCGGATCTCGGCAAAGTCAGGTTGGCCTGTAATGGGACACAGACTTGTGAACTCAGGACAGTTGAACCTTACCCAGTAATCATTCTCGGGGTGCTTGTTGTCAAACGCTTCCAATACATCAGGGGCATAGTCCTGTCGATACTCAGTCTTCTTGCCCAACGCTTTCAAATCGGCTCTTTTTTCTTCCATAATCGCTTATTTTTTTGCAAAGATAATGAAAATATGCTATCTTCGCAACCAAGATTCTATCTTTTTATGGCATCATGGCAAACCAACAGGCATATTTCAACGTGTGGAAACATCGCAAAAGGCTGAACAAGGTGGTGTTTAGCTATGCCGACTCATTCATCGTGTCGCTGTTCTTGGAACGGGGTAAACTGTCGTATGCAGACCATTGGATTGAGATTGAGCCTGGCACCGTGGTGTTTACCAACCCTGTCCAACCATCGGCATGGGAGCCAGAAACGAACGAAGCATCGGAGAAAGGCTACTCCTGCAAGTTCAACCATGCCTTTATCCGCTCCGAGGAATGGGGATTCCTATTGAACACCCCCCTACTCGATTTAACTCAACAGCAGACTATTTACCTGAATCAAGAGGCTCTGGAAAGCATCAAATGCCTGTTCGAGCAACTTTTGGAAGCCTATGAAAGCAACGATGGTATGAAAGATGAACTGATGCATAGTTTCATGCACCTTATTATATATAAGGCCATGCGGGGGAAACAAGAACACCCTTACAAGGTACAACACAATGCTGCCCAACGAACGGTGGAGCTGTTTCTATTGTTACTCGACAGACAGTTTCCAGTGAACTATCCCCAAGAGAAACTGGAAGTGCGCTCTGCCAACGACTATGCCCAACGCCTGTCAGTACATGTGAACCACCTGAATCGTGTAGTGAAACAGGTGACTGGCAAAACCACCACCGACATCATTGCCAGTCGCATAGCCAAAGAGGGGGTAAGGTTGCTGAGGGAAACACAGCTGAATGTGGCAGAGATAGCCTATGCCTTGGGGTTTGAGGAACCAGCCTCTTTCACTGCGTTCCTGAAACGAAGAACAGGCAAAGGGCCAAGGGAGGTTAGAATTATTTGAAATGAACAAATAATGGTTTGAATTTGATAACTTGATAACTGTATAAATAACGAACTTTGCAACGTGAAATTGTCTATGGAAAAGCTGATGAACGAACTGATTGAGAAACTGCATGAAGACGGCTGCTCCTGCGTGGTGAGCAACAACGAGGTGAGAACCTACACCAAGCGAGGGGTTGATGACTTGTACAACCTGCTCACATCTGAGCCCTCGTTCCTGGCGGGTGCCGAAGTGGCTGACCGTGTGGTGGGCAAAGCAGTAGCTGCCATGCTGGTGAAGGGAGGCGTGAAGAACGTGTATGCCGACATGATTAGTCTATCAGCCTTGACCTTGCTTCGCAATGCAGGCATAGATACCGACTACGATCAGTTGGTGACCTACATTAAGAACACACGTTTAACAGACTGGTGCCCAGTAGAAGCCATGTGCTACAACGAGCAAACGGTGGATGAAATTCTGCCCATTGTGCAACAGTTTGTTGAAGACAAGGAAAGTTTCTTCAAGGCACAGTCGTAGTAGGCAATTCTCATAGGCAAAGGAAGAGAAAAGTCATAATTAGATTAATATATACAGTTATGAAGAAACAAGTTTTATTAAGTTCCTTGCTGGCAGGCTTTTGTTTGTTGGCTCAAGCACAGAATGGCGACATTTCGAAAGATGTGGAGACCGATGAGGTAGTGGTGACTGGCACACGCAACAAATCGGACATTCGCCACTTGCCAATGACCATCACAACGGTCAATCGTTTGAAACTCATCGAAAGTAATCGCACATCAGTACTCCCCACCCTGACGGAGCAAGTGCCCAGTTTGTTTGTCACCTCACGAGGTGTGATGGGCTATGGCGTGTCAGGTGGTGCCGCTGGAGGCATCTCACTGCGTGGTATTAGTGCAAGCAGTGGCCAGCTGATGGTGCTCATCGATGGTCATCCACAATACATGGGCATCTTCAGCCATCCCATTGCCGATGTGTATCAAAGTCTGATGGCAGATAAAGTGGAAGTTCTACGTGGTCCTGCATCCATGCTCTATGGTTCGAATGCCATGGGTGGTGTCATCAATATTGTAACTCGCAAGATGATGGAAGATGGTGTTAAGAACGACCTGAATGTGGGTTATGGCTCTTACAACACGCTACAATCAGAGTTTACCAATCGCGTCAAGGCAGGTAAGTTCAACAGTGTTCTCTCTTTGTCGTACAACCGTACGGACGGTCATCGCAAGAACATGGAATTTGAGCAATTTGGTGGCTATGGAAAGGTAGGTTACGACATTTCCGACAACTGGAAAGCGTACGCCGACTTGAACTTGACACATTTCAATGCCACCAATCCTGGTACCATCCAAGCCCCCATATTGGAAGGCGACCAATGGATTACCCGTGGAGCAGTATCGGCAGCCATCGAAAACGACTATGGCAAGACCTCTGGAGCCTTGAGCTTCTACTTCAACTGGGGTCATCACAAAATCAATGATGGCTATACCCCTGGTCCTGAGAGTGGTCCACAAAAGGCCTACTATCTCTCTGACGACTCCATGATGGGTTTCTCCTGGTTCCAGAGCGTACAACTGTTCGAAGGCAATCGCCTCACTGGTGGCATCGACTTCCAGCATATCAAGGGGCATGCCTGGAACGAATCTCGTGCCACAAGGGAAGTAACCAACACTTATGCTGACAAGTCATTAAACGATATAGCAGGCTATGTAGATTTCCGTCAGGACATCACCTCATGGTTTACCGTCGATGCTGGTTTGCGTGTTGACCATCATTCACAGGCTGGCACAGAGCTGGTTCCACAAGGAGGATTGTCGTTCCGCTTGCCAAAGGATGCCCAAATCAAGGCCATGGTGAGCAAGGGTTTCCGCAATCCCAGCATTCGAGAAATGTACATGTTCCCCCCACAAAACGACGAGCTGAAGCCTGAGCGTCTGATGAACTACGAGTTGTCGTTCACCCAGCGTGCATTGAATGGTGCCCTGTCTTACGGATTGAATCTATATTATATAAAAGGTGACAACATGATTCAAACCCAGCGTGTGGATGGAAAACCACGCAACTTGAACACTGGCGAGATTGAGAATTGGGGTATCGAAGGTAATATTGCCTATCGCATCAATGAAAGCTGGAGCGTGAATGGCAACTACAGCTACCTTCACATGAAGAATCCAGTGCTGGCTGCTCCGAAGAACAAATTCTTTGCAGGTGTAAACTACAGTCACAACCGTTGGGGGTTCAACACTGGACTCCAGTATATCAACAATCTCTATACCGCCGTGGGCGACAACCCCCAAAAGGAAAACTTCGTGTTGTGGAACGCCGATGTAAACTATAAGTTAGCTGACTTCGCTACTTTGTATGTCAAGGGTGAAAACCTCTTGGCTCAGAAGTATGAAATCAATGCTGGCTTCCCCATGCCAAAGGCCACTTTCATGGGAGGTATTCATCTGACTTTCTGATTTTACGTATTAAATAACTCTCTGTTAATGAGGCGTTGTCTGCGTGATGCAGGCAACGCTTTTTATAAATAATAATGGAAAAAAGCGGCCCGGCAATAATGAACGCTTCCATTATTCCGGGCCAATCAACCATTCACGAAGTCAAAATTAGAAATAAATCATAGTTGATTAGGTTTAGTCTGGTTTTTGGTATGTTTCTAAAATTTGCTCGTCTAAATTTGTTTATTCCAATTACAATTACTAACTTTGCCATTGGAACTGATGCAAAGTTACAAGTTAATAGACTTTGATTTTGTACCATTTGTTACACGGTATGTTAATAAAATTTAATTATGGACATTAATGAGCTGAAAAACGCCGATTTCTTCAAAGGATTGTCTGAAGATGACATAGCAAACCTGCTTTTTTCAACACCAGGAGCACTTAGACGTTACAAGGAAGGTGACTATGTAGCACATCAAGGTGAAGTGTGCGACAAAATTGCCGTCATGACCAAAGGATCAGTTTGCTCTTTCATGATCAACGACTATGGCAAAGAACTTATCTTGGCAAACATTGAGAGTCCCAGCCTGTTAGGTTATACTTATATTTTCGCATCCGACAACAAATTCAATGTAAACATCGTAGCCAAAACACCTTGCGAGATGATATTCGTTGAAAAGGAAAAGCTCCTGACTCTTTTACACGATCATCCCATTTTTATGCAGTCGTATATGAGAAATATGTCAGACATAAGCATGAAGGTGTTCAAACGCCTTTTTGAATTGAATCTGAACAAGCTGAAACAACGCTTACTAAGTTATATTGAACAGCATGACGAATTGCCCAAACAAGCAGAACTGGCCAAGCAATTGGGTGTAACCCGTCCTTCACTCTCCAGAGCGTTGGCTGAGTTGAAACGTGATGGACTAATCAAGAAATAGAATCCTCTCCCAATTGAAAAGCACGAGGAGAACACCCAACAGTTGTTTTGAAATATTTGCCAAAGAACGAAGCGTTGGGGAAGTTCAGCATGTCGCTCACCTGTTGCACGGTATAGTCGTTTTGTTTCAACAAAGCCTTAGCTTCCAGAATCACATAGTCGCGAATCCAGTCGCTTGGATGCCGTCCGCTATGCTGCATCACCACCCTCGATAGGTACTTGGACGAGATACAAAGCTTGTCGGCATAGAAGTTTAACTGCCGCTCTGTGGTGTAATTCTTTCTCACAGCATCAACAAACTCATGAAACAGCATGTCGCCACGTTGCCTTTTCACATTCTTGTCGAACTCCCTCTCCATCTGCCCCACAGCAATAAACGACATGGCCTCCATATAACTCATGATCAGTTCTTTCTTATAAGGAGAATCAAACAACACAGCAGAACGCATCAGTTTATAAATCTGTATAACATCAGTCATTTCCCTCTCAGAGAAATGAAATACGAAAGGTCGGGTCATGTACTCACGGAATCGCAGGGAATGTTCCATATTCATCAGCAAAGGGAATGATTTTTCAGAATATGCCATGATGCAAACCTTGCTTCCTTCAGAAAAGACAACTCGCTCACCAATTACCCCTGGCACCACCACCAACACGTCGTTCTTGCCCACATGGTAGTCCTCCAGATTCAACCTCAAGTCTATCGACCCATGCCGACAAATAATCACGATTGCAAACATCAGTTTCAAGGGCATAGCATGAACATGCTCCTCCACTTCTTGGTTGACATCAATCGTTGAATTCAGATTATCATCCAAAAGCACCAAGTCTTCCACCACCAGACGTCGCTCGTGGGTGGGCAACATATCAAAAATAAACTCTGTGAGCTTAGGTTCTGTCATAGTCGCATATCTAATTATTACAAACTCTTGGTCGGATACATAGCCTCCCACCAGCTGTCATCATCCTGCAACCATTTCTGGAACCAGGCGAATATGGTGTTCTGCCAACGGATGCGCTTATCGTAGTCAAGAATATGATGATTCTGTCCATCCACAACCACAAAAGCAGTTGGCCTGCCCAAGAGCTTCAAGGCAGTAAACATCTGAATGCTCTCACCCACAGGCACATTGGTATCGGCATTGCCATGCAGGAACAACAATGGGGTGTGAATCTTGTCGGCATTGAACAATGGACTCTGATCCACATACAAATCCTTGCGAGTCCATGGATAGCTGTTGGCCATACTCACCTCGCTATAACTATAGCCCCAATAGCCCTCACCCCAGTAGCTGGTATGGTCACTGATGCCAGCATGGGAAATGGCTGCTGCAAAGATATCGGTCTGTGTTTGCAGGTATTGCGTCATGAAACCTCCGTATGAAGCACCAATGCAACCAATCTTCTGGGGGTTGATGAACGCATGCTCGGCCGTGAACTTCTTCACACCCTCAATGATATCTTCAGCCACACCCTTACCAGCTGTATTCACGTGACGGGCAGCAAATTCCTGGCCAAAGCCTGTGGCACCACTTGGATTAACCACATACACCACATACCCCATGGATGCATACACATGTTGCGGATAGCGACTCTCAAAAGTACGACTCGTCGGACTACATCCTCCATAGTAGTCCACCACCATCGGATATTGCTTGTTAGGATTAAAATCAGCTGGCAAGTAATAACGTCCGTAAATCGTGTCGCCCCGACTATTCACGAAGTTCCAACTTTGGCAATCGCCCAGCTTGATATCTTTCAAGATCTCCTTACTCAAATCCTCCACCAACTTATAGCTACCATTCTTCAAATCAACGGAATAAATACGGTCGGAATTCTTTGTACCTTGTCCGCAATATACCATCTGAGGAGCATTATTGGCCAAAGTGAAACCTTTCACCAATTCCTCGGGCACCTTCATCTGGTGAATCTCCCACGATTTAGGCTCCATACGATACATGCTCACACTGTCCTTATTCTCAGCCATGAAGTAGATCTTGCCATCAGCCATGTTCCACTCCACATCAGTCACATTCGGATTGAAATACTTAGTCAAAGGCTTCACTCCCTTATCATCCACATCCATCACATACAATTGATAGTCGTACATGCTGGGCACCTGATCAGGCTTCACATTCTTGCCAATACCGTTGAAAGCCTCTGGGGAGCCTTGGAACAGCACTTGCTTGGCATCGGGCGAGAACGAGCCACCAGCCAAGAATCCATCGCCATCCACCAGCTTTTCAGCTTTCAATGAATTTACATCCATGCGATAAACTGTCTGCAAAGAAGTGGGTCGTTGGGTCAATCGTTCTGAATTCACACTAAACAGTATATACTTGCCATCTTGCGAGATATCATTCAAATATATGCTGTGATAGCCGTATGTGAGTTGTTGTAGCACATGCTGTTTCAGGTCGTATTTTGCCAAATAGCTCCTGTCGCGCCATCCTGGTTGGCGATCGTCTGGCACCAACACCTCAAACACATCTTTGCGCTCCTTAGGGCCCTCTTGACGTATCATATAAATGAGGTAATCTTCTGTGGGAGCCATCACGGCACGACCCTCGGGTAAATGACTGGCCATTACCTGCTCAGCACCTGTCTGTGGGTCAACTATTACCAGTTCTCTACCTTGTTGGCGAGTTCTGAAATAATAATATTTTGAAGAGCGAGGCATCCATTGCCATCCCTCCTCACCTTGTGCAAGCACCTTACCGGTAGCCAGTTCCGTAATGGAAGACGAATAATCGGTCTTGCCACTAGGTTTCGTATCACTATAAGACGTAATGAGATACTTGCCATCGGCCGAAATAGAAACTCCACTATAGCGCTTGCCATGCATGATGTCGGTCAGCAGAATGTTTCTGCCATTCTTCATGTCGGTAAGTTTCAGCAAGCCATTCTCTGTGGTGGCCACATTCACCTTCACTTTTTCGGCATCCTTGCCAGTGAGGGCTTTAATCACCACCTGATGAGTGCCTGG
The DNA here is from genome assembly GCA_902783615.1 of uncultured Bacteroidales bacterium. Taxonomy (GTDB): domain Bacteria; phylum Bacteroidota; class Bacteroidia; order Bacteroidales; family Bacteroidaceae; genus Bacteroides. The sequence goes on from CACZRQ010000252.1 coordinate 12,097, forward strand.
CTCCAACACCAAACTATCGGGTCCCGCCTTCACACCATCTACAAACACCTGATACTTCTTCAGTCCGTCAATGGTGAGCTTGGCCTTGCCATAACGGTTGTTCTGCATCGTAAATCCAACCAGGTGAAGGGCATGGTCGGAACCCGATTTGGGAAGAGTTAAGCCATCAGTTCCTTTCAAGTCGGCATGGGAGGACGAGAACACATCGGTGAGTGGCAACGGTGTGTCAATCAACGACTCAGCCGAATATTTCTTGTTGTTTACATCTGTTTCATCCACCATAAACGGTTGTTGCATGGCGTACGGACCAGCATACTTTGCGGTGGTAATCTTAATATCTTCAGCCTTGGCCAAGACACCTGTACCAACCAAAGCCATGATGAGAAGAATGCGCTTCATATTAATGTTTTTTAAGTATAAACTATCTGCAAAGATAACGATTTTTTCTATCTTTGCACAATATTTTATAAAAATATGGTAGAAAGTAAGATTACAAGCCTTCAAAATGCCAAAATCAAACAGGTGGTGGCATTGCAACAGAAATCGGCTGAACGTCGCAAACAGGGTGTGTTTGTAGTGGAAGGGCTACGAGAATTGCTGCATTGCCAGAAGGCTGGATACCAAATGGAGACATTATTTGTTTGTCCCTCGATAATGGGCTCTTCTTCCTTGCCACAAGCCATGAATGATGTCACTACATACGAAGTAACCCCTGACGTTTACGAGAAGATGGCATATCGTGGAGGAACTGAGGGTGTAATGGCATTGGTACAATCCCGTTGTCTGCAACTGAAAGATTTGAAACTCCCTGAACACCCTTTGCTGATGGTACTTGAGAGTGTGGAGAAGCCTGGCAATTTAGGTGCAATCCTCCGTAGTGCCGATGCTGCTGGTGCAGATGCCGTAATCGTGTGTGACCCCTTGACCGATCTCTACAACCCTAACCTTATCCGCAGTTCTATTGGTGCCATCTTCAGTGTGCCTTGTGTGGCTTGCTCTTCTGAAGAATGCATCAATTTCCTGAAAGCCAAAGGTATTCACATCCTGACGGCTCAGTTGCAGGATTCCAAATTGTATTATGATACTGATATGACCCAAGGCACAGCCATCGTCATGGGCACGGAATCTACGGGTCTGACGCAAGTATGGCGAAAAGCAGCTGATGCCCATATCCGCATCCCCATGTTGGGACAACTCGATTCGTTGAATGTAAGTGTCAGTGCAGCTATCCTGCTTTATGAAGCGATCAGGCAACGGATGAGAATTAATGAAAAACAAATTCCTTTTTAAGTCCGTTTTTTTCGTCTTGAGGCATTAATACTTGTATTGATAACACTTTTTCACTACCTTTGCAAACAATAATCCAAGCTACATGCAAAAAGAGAAGAAAGACGACCTGCTTTTGCTCATCAGACAAGGAAAGCCAATGACTACAGCCCAACAGTTGAGATTGGTGCTGATGCTTTCCACGCCTGCCATCTTGGCTCAACTCACCACCACTATGATGCAGTATATCGATGCTGCTATGGTGGGAAGTCAGGGTGCCAATGCATCGGCTTCCATCGGTCTTGTGGAAACCACCACATGGATGATGGGTAGTGTATGTTCTTGTGCAGCAGCTGGTTTCTATGTGCAAGTGGCTCATCTTTTGGGTGCCAACGACGATAAGGGAGCTCGTTCCGTGCTCCGTCAGGCATTGGCAGCTGTTATCGGTTTCGGATGCTTGATGGGATTGATAGGTTTCATCATCAGTCCGTGGCTTCCCATCTGGTTGGGAGGCAACGAGGATATCAATGCAACAGCCTCTACCTATTTCGCCATCTTCTCATTAGGCATTCCCATCTTCCAAACCAGCATGTTGGGCTCTGGCATGTTGCGAAGTAGTGGTAACATGGTAGTACCAGGCATTTTGAGTGCCGTTATGATGGTACTCGATGTGGTGTTCAATTTCTTCTTGATTTTCCCTTCACGCACTATCGACTTCATGGGCATGGAATTGTTTATCCCTGGTGCCGGACTCTCTGTGGTGGGAGCTGCCATAGGTACGGTCAGTGCCGAAACCATTATAGCCTGCTTGCTGATGTATTTCCTCTGCTACCGTTCCAAAGACCTGCGTCTCACCATCGATAGAGGTAGTTTCAAGCCGAAATGGAATTACATCAAGAAAGCCTTGCATATTGGCGGTCCCATGAGTATTCAACAAATCATCATGTGTAGCGCCTATATCGCCACCACCATCATCGTGGCTCCATTGGGAACTTTCGCCATCGCTGCACATTCATTTGGCATCGTTATCGAGAGTTTGTGCTACATGCCTGGTTATGGTATTGGAGATGCTGCTACCACCTTGGTGGGACAAAGTGTAGGTGCAGGACGAAGGGATTTGACACGTAAATTCGCCTATATGTCTGTCACGTTGGGCATTGGCGTGATGATGGTAATGGGATTGGTGATGTATTTGGGTGCTCCATTCTTCTTGGGCATGATGACACCTGTCGAGGAAGTGCGTCAGTTGGGTGTAATGGCTCTGCGCATCGAAGCTTTTGCCGAACCGATGTTTGCTGCTGCCATAGTTTGTTATGGTGTATTTGTAGGTGCCTCCGACACACTCATTCCAAGTGGTATGAACTTGGTGAGCATGTGGGCAGTTCGCATTCCTATATCTGCCATTTTAGCAATGAGTCTGGGTTTGAAGGGTGTTTGGATTGCCATGTGTACGGAGTTGTGCTTCCGAGGCGTCATCTTCCTCTGCCGTCTGCGCTGGGGCAATTGGATGAAAGCGATAAAAGATTGACAATAAAACAGAAAACATTAATAAAAATATGAAAGAGATTAAGAACAAAGTTTTTGGAGGCGAACGACCTCTGTTTGAGACGCATGACACGATTCTCGACCATGTAAAGATTACATTCGGAGAGTCTGGTATCAAGGAATGTAGCAACATCGTG
>CACZRQ010000253.1 GCA_902783615.1 uncultured Bacteroidales bacterium
CCTCGCTGGCAATGGTGCGACAGTTTGACAAACATCCTGGTGAGTGGCACTACTCCGATTGTCAGAGCTACCAAAGTTAATGTACTCAGCCAAGTATATGGAGGCAACAGACTGGTTGTCATACCGATGCCCATCGTCAAAACACATACATTCACAGCAGGCAGCCAAGCATTGGGTAGGAAGAAACGGTCGATATTCAGCCATCCAACCCCCACAGGAGCACGGAAAGCCACATAAACGCCCGACTGGGTTATCAGACAAGCAGTCAACAATGCCAGAGAAATGTACACCAACGGCTGATAATCCATGACGAGATACAGTCTTGATAACAGACAAAGTCCTGTGAGCAAACCCAAAGCGCCAGAAAAGGCATACATGCGGTTACCTGCCCCGCGGCGATGCGACTGCGTGATGTCGATAGCTACAGTGATGCCTGCGGTGGTGGCGATGCCGAACATAGCTCCCGCAAAGGCCATGAGTATCCACAAATGCCAAACCTGGGTAATCAGCAGCGACCCAACAGCACACAAAGCCAAAGCCAAGGTTGACTGCAAGAGCACATGCTTGCGCTTGTGAGCATCGCCCAAGTAAGCATGCAAGGGTCCTACTCCTATCATGGTTATAACAAACAGCAGCATCGACAGTGTGATGTCTGTGCGTTCAAAGCCAGACAGATAGCTCTCTGCAGGCAAGATGGGAAGCAGCATCCACACCGCTGCATAGAGTAAGAAATTGGAAATACAGATGCGCCAGAAATCCAGCGTCATCAGTTTATGAGTACCTTCTTTCATGCCAATTCATCAATTTATCGAACGAGAAATCTCGGTAATCGTGTAGTATGTAGTGGCAAAATGGTGCTATTTCCTCAGCTTTATTGGTGGTAGCCAGACCTATTACTGTGGCTTCTGATGCCATACCCGACTTCAATCCATTGAAAGAGTCTTCAAACACAAAGGAATGTGCGGCATCGGTATCGAAAAGCCTCATGCCCAAGAGGTAGCAATCGGGGTCAGGCTTCGACTTGCTGAACATCTCAGCAGTCAGGATGCGGTCGAACATCTTTTTGATTTCCGGATGTGCCTCATACACAGCAGCCATCTTTCCCTCATCGGAACTGGTAACTACTGCCGTCATCACGCCGTGAGCCTTCAAATCGGACAGGAAATCCTCGAAACCAGGCACATACTCATATTTCATGTGCTGCTCGAAATATTTCAGTTTCTGGTCAATCTCTGGTTGTACCTCAGGCACATGATTGAAATAAGATTTGAAGATATTGGTTAGGGTTTGTCCCTTGATAATCTGCTCCAAGTTGTCGTGCTGCAAGTAATCCACCCCTATCTGGTGCCAGAAAACGGAGTACTGCGATTCGGTGTCCATAACCACACCGTCGAAGTCAAACAATGCCGAAAATCTCTCGTTCTTATTCATAAAAAACATACCTAATGTCAAATTCGGCTGCGAAGTTACAAAGAAAATCCTTATCTTTGCAACAAAATCAACAAAATCGTTCGTGAATATGGAAGAGAGAATCAAACAGACGGTGGCTACCTTGAAGCGCAATTTCGCTTACATGTGGTTTGCAGCATTGCTGATTATCATCCTTGGAGAGACTGGCGGATTTAACCTTACAGGGGCATACGCTGACAATCCCCGTATGGTTTATTACGCTGAGACAGTGATCATTCTGCTTTGCGCTAGTTGTGTTCCTGTAGCAATGACATTCTTCGACAGAATGAGACGCAAGAAGATGGATGCCATTCAGAGTACGGACGAGGCGTTGAATCAATATCTGTTTTGGAGTACCATCAGATTGTTGTTAATCACTGTGCCGGTAATTGCAGGTTTAATTGGCTATTATCTCTTTCAGAGTACCTCGTGCATTCTTTGTGCCTGCATCTGCCTCACGGCATCGCTCTTCTGCATCCCTTCTGAAAAGCAGCTGCGCAAAGATTTAAAGATAGACAAGTGATTTTTGCACACATACGATTCCTTTGTGCAGATTTTCAATGCTTTATCTGCTATAAATTGTTAAATGTAGATAATTAGGCACAATAACTGACAAGATTACTTGTTTTTTGATGTATCTTTGCGGTCTCATTTAAAACTAATTTGGTAAAAGATATGAAAGCATTTGTATTTCCTGGACAAGGAGCTCAATTTTCAGGTATGGGTAAAGACCTTTATGAGTCTTCACCATTGGCAAAAGAATTATTCGACAAGGCAAACGATATTCTTGGTTTCCGCATAACCGACATCATGTTTAACGGTACCGACGAAGAATTGAAGCAAACTAAAGTTACACAACCTGCCGTTTTCCTTCACTCTGTGATTTCTGCCCTCTGCATGGGCGAGGCTTTCCAGCCAGAGATGACTGCTGGTCACTCATTAGGTGAGTTCTCTGCTTTAGTTGCTGCTCGTGCCCTCAGCTTTGAGGACGGACTCAAGTTGGTTTATGCACGTGCTATGGCTATGCAGAAAGCTTGCGAAGCCCAGCCTTCCACGATGGCTGCCATCATCAACCTACCCGATGAGAAGGTGGAGGAAATCTGCAAGCAGGTTTCTGATGGTGGTGAGGTGGTGGTTGCTGCCAACTTCAACTGTCCTGGTCAGATTGTGATTTCTGGTTCTATCGAGGGTATCAATCAGGCTTGCGAGTTGATGAAGGCTGCTGGTGCCAAACGCGCATTGCCATTGAAAGTGGGTGGCGCGTTCCACTCTCCATTGATGCAACCAGCCAAGGAGGAGTTGGAGGCAGCCATCAATGCTACTACTTTCAACACACCTAAATGCCCTGTATATCAGAACGTAGATGCTTTGCCTCACACCAACCCAGAGGAAATCAAGGCCAACCTTGTGGCACAGCTTACCGCTCCTGTGCGTTGGACACAGATTGTGGTGAATATGCTGGCTGATGGCGCTGACGATTTCACGGAGTGCGGTCCTGGTACTGTACTGCAAGGTTTGATTCACCGCGTGAACAAGGAAGTATCAGCGCATGGAGTAGCATAATACTTACACACAATGGACAAGAAAGTTAATGGCCACGCCGCCGTCATTCTGGCGAACGTGATTTTCGGACTGGGAGTGCCTATCACCAAGTACCTGCTTGGCGAGTGGGTCACTCCCATGGTTTATATGGCACTGCGCTGTATTGGTGCCGCATTGATATTCTGGTTGATAGCAGCCTTTCTTCCCAAAGAGAAAGTTGAGCGTAAAGACCTGATAGTGATTATGCTGGGTGGCCTTACGGGTTTTGTGATATCTCAAACCCTCACCGCATGGTCGCTCAATTACACCAGTCCGGTATATTATTCACTCATCGCTACCTTAGTACCTATCGGCACCATGCTCTTGGCTGCTGTATTCTTGAAGGAAGGCATCACGGGCATCAAGCTTTTGGGCGTTTGCTTGGGCATTGCCGGCGCAGCTCTTTTGGTTTTGGTGAAATGGCAGACAGAAGCTGGCAGCAATGATTTGTTGGGCATCTTCTTAGCGTTGCTGAGTTTGCTCACATGGGTTATCTACCTGATTATCACCAGTAAGGTATCGGCCAAGTACAGTGCTGTCACACAGATGAAGTGGACTTTCCTGGTATCCACCATCGCCGTTTTGCCTTTTGCATGGAGTGAGTTTGGAGAAACCAAGCTCTTCAGCGGTGATTACGGATTCACTGAAGGACTGATGGGTGTGGGCGGTATGGCATTCATCGTAATCTTCGCCACAGTGCTTGGCTACTTCATGATTCCTTACGCCATGAAGTATCTTCGTGCCACTACGGTGAGCATCTACACCAACCTGCAACCCATTGTGGCTTCGCTGGTTGCCATCGCCATTGGTCAAGACATCTTCACTTGGGACAAACCCGTAGCTGCCGTATTGGTACTATTGGGTGCATATCTGGTGACACAGAAAAACAGCTGAAGTTTTAACATATTTTCACGCAATGTTTCCACTTTCTGGCATTTAATGGGCAGAAAGAACTAAAACAACGACCATGAAAGTATTTAAAAGAAAAGTGATCAAAGGCACCAACTGGGCTTTGGCAGGCTTGATGATGGTATTGGGCTACAGCTGCAGCAAGGAAAGCAAGATTTCTGGTGTGGATGAGATTATCCAAATCGAAGATCCAAATTCCGGTGAAGACATTCGGGTTGCCTACGGTGTACCCCATGCTGTTTATAAACTGATGGGTACCGTTAAAGATGAGGACGGCAAGGCGTTGGAAGGCATACGCGTCATCATTCCTGAGCTCAACAACTGTACGAAGATATTCGAACACAATGTAAGAAAGATTGAGTTGAACGATACTTTGATTACAGACAAAGAAGGCGCCTACAATTTTGTGACTGACTGGGATGTAAACGATTCTCTGCAGGTTAAGTTGAAGGTGGAAGACCCACAGGAGCGGTTTGAGGTGGTGAACGACAGCGTGAAGTACTCAAGCTCTGAGTTATCAGACGGTGAAGGTTGGATGGTCGGCACTAAAACAAAGATCAAGGAATTCATCTTGAAGTTAAAGAAGTAACAACATGGGTGGCTTAGGGTTACGGAAGAAGTTGGCGTTGGAAGCGTCAAGAATGATGCACAAGAACAAGGTGGAGCTACATGAACTGCACCAACTGTTCTGGGAGTGCACCCTGCGTTGCAATGCTGCTTGCCGACACTGTGGCAGCGATTGCCATGTATCTGCTTCACAGGCTGATATGCCGTTGCAGGACTTCCTGAAAGTGATTGACGAAATACGTCCACACGTCGATTCCCATAACCTGCTGATCATTCTTACAGGTGGTGAGGCTCTGGTTCGCCCAGACATTGAACAATGTGGGAAGGAGTTGTACGACCGTGAGTTTCCGTGGGGCTTAGTAACCAACGGTGTACTGATGCCCCAACGCTTTGAGGGTTTGATAAACGCCGGATTGAGGTCATGCACCGTCAGTCTCGATGGTTTCGAACCCGAGCACACTTGGATGCGACGAATTCCCCAAGGTTTTAGTCGTGCAGAGCAGTCTATCAAGCTGTTGGCTCAGACCACCGATGTGAATTGGGATGTGGTGACCTGTGCCAATCAGAAGAATTTCGATTCCCTACCCCGTTTCAAGGATTATCTGCTGAGCATTGGTGTGAAGAGTTGGCGCATCTTTACCGTCTTCCCTGTGGGCAGAGCTGCGCAAGTGCCTGAATTACAACTTTCTGATGGGCAGTTTCGCGAGCTGATGGATTTCATTGCCCAGTGTCGCAAGGAAGGTTTTCATGTAAGCTACGGTTGCGAAGGATTCTTAGGAGCATACGAAATGCAGGTTCGCGATCATTTCTATGAATGCCATGCAGGTGTCAACGTAGCCTCGGTTTTGGCCGATGGCAGCATCTCAGGATGCCCCAGCATACGCGCCAACTACCATCAGGGCAACATCTACCAAGACAGTTTCTGGGATGTTTGGAACAATCGCTTCCAAGAATATCGCCATCGTGATTGGATGAAGAAAGACGAATGTGCCGATTGCAAAATGTTCCGCTACTGCGAAGGCAACGGCATGCACCTCCGCGATGATAATGGCAAGCTCTTGGTTTGCCACTACCATCGACTTCAGTGACAGTCAATTACTGCATTTCCCTTAGCCACACTTCGATGCCGGAATTGTCGGCTTCGAGGCGCTGCTTGATGGGAGCAATGTCGGTTTGACCGAAGTGATAAGGAATCAGCACCTTGGGCTGAATCATCCAAGCTGCACGGATAGCCTGGTCAACGGTCATCGTATAAGGCTGATTCACTGGGAGGAAAGCCACATCGATGTGTTCATCCTTCAATTCCGACATCTCAGGAATGTCTTCCGTATCACCAGCAATGTAGATTTTCAGACCATCGATGTTGAGCACATAACCGTTGCCCACACCCTTGGGATGGAACTGCAGATGATCGGGAGTCGTGTTGTAAGCAGGTACCGTTTTCATCGATATGTCCTTGGTAATCTGACGAGAATCACCATTACGCAGCACGATGCCGTTGTGCATCTGGTTGTAGCAACGCTGGTTCATGAACAGCAAGCTGTTGGGCTTCATCAGCGATTCGATAGTCTCAGGATTGAAATGGTCTCCATGTTCGTGAGTCACCAGAATCAGGTCACCCTTCGGGAACTTTGAAAAGTCGGTTCCATAGTTGGGAACAGCATCCACATGAATCTCATATCCCTTGAAATCAATCGCCATCGTGGCATGCTTGATCAGGGTGATGTTAACCTCGTTTCCGTTGGGAGTCTTGAAAGTCTCCACTTTGTAATTCTGTGCAGATAAAGTTGCAAAGGCAGCCATAGCTAATGCCATAATAAAAAGCTTTTTCATTGTTTATCAATTATTTGAATTTAGTACAATCCTTCCTATTTCTTCCTTGAGTTTCCCTTGCTGAATAAGCAACTGTATGGCTCGCTCAGCAGCAGCATCTACATTAACGCCCTTTCGGCTGAATCCCAAGAGATTGGCAACAACCTTCTTAAGATCCTCTCGAGGAATGGATATCTGCTGCTCAACCACGTAGAGGGCAGCATTCATCAGTTCGATGAGCGGAACCTCGGAGATATCACGCTTAGATTCAACACGATAGAAGGTGTAACCAGAAGCCACCACCTTGTCAATCCAATAAACCATCACCTTGCCATCACTCGTGGGATCCAGGTAATAACCAGTCAGCAGAGAATCCACCAAGGCTTGCAAGCGAGGCGTCACACGCGGCATGTTCCACAACGTAGCGATACGCTTGTAAAGATAGTTGTTGGTTACAGGCTGCTCCACAGTGATAATCTGTCGCAATTGGTCGCTCACTTTCTGGCTGTGCTTGATCACACGCTCAATGTCGGGTTGAGCGGTAGAAGGTCTGATGTTAGCTGTCTTATACACCCGCTCGTGTTCGTTAACTGCCACTGCAACAGGCTCATCGGCAATGCTGAACAACTTGAGTTGTTGTGCAGGTTGCTGCTGTTGCTTATCCTCTGGTTTCTTGCTTCTCTTTTCCGGATGCTGCAATTCGTAAAGCTTCTCGAGGATACGACGCAACACCTTTTCGTGATCCTGGAACCAATCGACCGACCACACGCGCATGAAATTCCAGTTGAGCATCTTCAGCACATTAGGCTGACAAATCTCACGGTCACGCGTAGTCTTGGTGTTATAGTAACTCTTGCCATCGGTAAGGATACCCATGAGGTATTTATCTGGATCACGGGGATCAATCACACCCAAGTCGATGCGGAAGCCCGACTTACCCACCATCTTATCTACCTGATAGCCATGCTTCTGCAGCTGTTCTGCCAAATCGTTGATTATCTCGCTGGCTTGCAGCTGACTGGCATTGATTGTTGGCAAGGCCTGCATACCCATTGCCGCAAACTCGAGGAACTTCTTCAAGCCAACCACACCTTTGGCATTTGAGCGACGCAAATCGATTTGCTCAGCTCTCAGCGTAGAGAACACCATCATTTCATAGCGCGCACGAGAAACCGCCACATTGAGGCGTCTTTCACCACCCTCGTTGTTGAGCGGTCCGAAGTTCATCGATACGTGACCGTTCTTATCAGGACCATAGCCCACAGAGAACAGAATCACATCGCGCTCATCGCCCTGCACATTCTCCAAATTCTTGATGAAGATAGGTTCATCGCTCGCGTTGGATTTCAACTCCAATTCTGGATGTCGCGCCATTTCCTCATCGAGATAATCTTCTATCAAACTCTGCTGCACCTTGCTGAAAGAAACGATACCGATACTGAATTTGCTGAGTTCAGCATCCGACAAGCGTCGGATTACCTCCTCCACAATCGCCTTAGCTTCAGCAGGATTACTACGAGTTCGACCCTTGTCGTAAGTACCCTCAATCTGCACCAGCGACACCTTCGACACACGGTCGTCGATGGATGGGAACGTAAAGAGCTTACCGTCGTAATACTGTGTATTACTGAAAGCTATCAGACTTTCATGCTTGCTTCGATAATGCCAAGTGAGGTAACGTGAAGGAATCGACAATGTAATGCAATCGTCGAGGATGCTGTCCATATCATCGATTTCTGCCTCCTCTTCATCAACGGCAGATGTAGCAAAGAAACTGGTTGGCGGCATCTGCATCGGATCTCCCACCACCACCAGTGACTTTCCTCTTGCGATAGCTCCAACTGCCTCACTGGTAGGCATCTGCGATGCTTCGTCGAACACCACGATATCAAACTTGTCCTTATCCAAATCAATGTATTGCGCTACAGAAATCGGACTCATCAGCATACACGGACAAAGGCGTGGCAGCAACGTTGGTATCTGGTCGATAATCTTGCGGATGGTTGTGCCACGACCACCATTGGCGATGTTGCGCTTCAGTATGCCCATCTCTGAATTGGCAGCTGCCTCCATGATTTGTGAAGGAACATTCGCAGCCAAGCGGCAATAGAGTTCTTTCTTGGTAAGCTCTTGGAATGCAGAAGTCTCATGGCGATACTTATCAATCAAATCACTGAATATCATACCATTGAACATACGCAACGCATCATCTTCATCCACCATGCGAAGGATGAGCTGATGATAGATGCCTTTCAGCAAAGCCTGAGCGGCCTCGATGCCATCTTTATGCTCCTGCTCGATATAATCGCAAACACACTGTAGATTCTCGTTCTCCAACTCACGTTTGCGAGACACCCACTGACACCAATCTTTAATTTGGTCGAAATTCAGCAGCCAGCGTTCCAGCGTATCCGGGATGCTACGAGAGATGTTTTCAACAGGCAGAGTCATACGGGCAAAAGTAGCTATATACGATTTCTGCTGATCATGTAACATACTGAAGTTCAGTAGTTCCTTTATCTCTTCCTGATATTGTTGCTTAAACATCGTCAGGTCATCGAGCTTCTGTAGGAAGGTACCCTTCACCGTTCCGAAACTCATATCGTGACGGTTGGCATAATCCACTAAGAACTGATTGATGGTTGGAGCAGCGTTATATGATTGTTCAATCTTTGTCCAATCCTGATGTTTGTCGGTAGCCAGCATATTGAAAGCGTCCTTCAGCACATCTAAATGCTCGCTTACCTTGTGTGCATTCTGCTGATAGTCATCCACATCCTTCAGCAAAGCATTCACATCATCGGGTTTCAGGTTGGCGTTATAGGCACGCATCTTACCCATGAAAGAACGTTTGGCAAAGAACCTGGGCAAGAACCATTTCTTCTGAATGCCCTCCCACTCTTCCTGCAAGCTGCCAACCTGGATATCCAGCACATTGTCGGTGCAGTTGTGAAGCAGTTGCTGCTTCAGCATATCGCGTTTTCTACCTGCGCTAATCACCTCAGGGAAGTCTTTCCTGAAATCGTTGTCAGCAGCCAACTTCAGCATCTTATCATTCACAACGTATGCATTCTGCAAAGCATTCGTGAATTTAAGTAATCCTTCAAGTTCACGCATACTATCATCTGTACCAGAAGGTAATAGCTTTTGCGCAAACTTCTCGGCTGATTGTTTAAAATCGGTAAATACCTCACTATACTTCTTCAGGACTTCCTTCACTTTGTTGGTGGTTTCCAATCGGGCATCATTGGGTTCAAGACCCATCAGCGGACTATCCATCGGATGGCCGATAAGTTGGAACACGGCATTCAAACTGAGCAGACTTGCCTCCCACTGATTCAGTTTTTCCACATTGATGGTTTTCAAATCAGGCAAGTTTTCGGATAGTTCCTCATACTTGATAGAGAGGTAACGTGAGATACAGTCGAAAAGCGACAGTCCCATAGGATGCACCTTGTGTAAAGCCTCGACATTGCCAATCATCGCCTGTCGATGTTCAAACAGCTGATTAGCAGTACTTTCATACTCCTTTGGCGATTTGATATGGGTAACCTCCAAAGCCATCTGCATCTGTGCCAGGAAGTGCTGCTTCGTCATCTTATTAGAATGCATCTCTAAGCAGAATGGATCCAAGCCAATCTTCTTGAGGCGTTTCTGCACCACTTCCAAAGCCGCCATCTTCTCTGCTACAAACAACACGCGCTTGCCCTGATACAGGGCATTTGCTATCATGTTGGTGATTGTCTGCGACTTACCCGTTCCAGGAGGGCCATGCAGGATGAAACTCTTCCCATCACCGGAATCTACAACAGCCTCCATCTGCGAGGAATCCACATCCAGTGGAATCGCATATCGCTGTGGCTTGATGGTTCTATCCATCACGCGTGCATCGATGTTGCTGTCGGTATCATGCCATTTCAGCTTGTTCTCCATCAGCGTGGCAATCACTGGATTCTGCTTCAGTTTCACAGCATTGCTGTGTATATCGTTCCACATCACAAACTTACTGAAAGAGAACAAGCCTAACATCGTTTCCTCCAGCACGTTCCAACGCTTCATGCTGCTCAGGAACTGACGTATGGCGGCAAACACCTGTTTCACATCCACTCCATGCTCATCGGTTGGCAATGGATCGAGCGCCTTGAGATTGATGCTAAACTGCTGCTTCAACAATTCTATCAGCGTGATGTTCAGTATCATATCCTCGTCGCGAGAACGAATTACATAACCTGTTTCTCCCCCCTTACGCACCAAATCAACTGGTAACAATAGAATAGGTGCATAACGCGGTTGAACACTTTTCTCGCTTTCGTACCACTTCAACATACCCAAAGCCAAAAACAGTGAGTTGGCACCATTCTCCTCCATCGCCGTACGGGCTGTTCGATACAGGAACTTCACCGCATTCTTCAGCTCTGTATCACTCAAATATGAAATCAAACGCTTGTTTTTCAGCTCGTCTCTCGTCAGTGCCTCCAAATCGGCTGCCTGCAACGTAGAATCGTACATACCTCCATCGGTAGGATCCAACTGCGTCTTTGGGAATGGCTGCATAGAGAAACTCTTGCCCTCCTGCAGCTCGTCTTCCACATGCTCGATACCAAACGAGACGAATGGTATGATGCGTTTACCTAATTTGGTATTTATCAAATTGTTGCGCAGTGAGAAATCCAAAAGCTTACGCTCCCAGATGGTTTGTTTGGTCACCAAACGCTTATCCTCGTCAATTTTCAATGCATAGTGGTCAAGCTTTTCCACCTTGTCGGTAGCATTATCATGTTTCACACCTTCGTTGTCCACAATCCATTGCCCGTTATGCTCGATGCGTTGCGGAAGAGGTCGCACATTACTCAGGCGACAGCGGTGCACATCAATGAACAACTGGAAACGTTCTTCGTCTTTTAAAGCATTGACAGCCAGACGCACAGCATCATCAAACGTCACCTTTTCAGATGAGGTCAGCGAGGTTGTTTCCACCAACACGATATCGTTCACCCCATCGGCACTTTTCTTCAACAGGAACGAAGCATCATCGCCAACATTCTGTGCATAAATGTCTTCCGTAAGCCATGCACCCAAAAAGATGTGGCCTTTCAGCAACACCAAGATGGGGAACAATCCCACAGATTCCAAACAGGATGCAAAGAGTAAGGTGGAATCGAGACAAGTGGCCAACTTCTCGGAAAGCACCCTATCGGCCAACCTAACACGCTGTCCCATAGGCTCGAACGATGCAGGAGGAGCCACATACACCAATGCCTCCTTTCGTAAAGCCTCGTAGATAGCAGCCACTTGCAGTCGTGCCCTATGACGGTCCTGGGTCTGGTATTCATCCATTGCCGACGAGCCCGTCCACTTCTCCATATACTTCGAGGCGTTCACAATCACCCTCGAAATGAGTGGATGATTGGGGGTAACAAAAGAAGCCAACAGCTCAGGGCGTACCGTACTACCTGTCCACTGATCGTAAGCCATCAGGCTGATGGGAAAGTCGTGAACCAGCAAAACCTCCTCACCAGCAGTAACAGTTAAGGTAAATGTCGTATCAACCATCTCGGTCATATTCAACAGCTTGTCTGGTATTGGTTCAACCTTTAGTGCAGATAGTTGAATGCGCTGATGAGCCTGTATGCAGTCGGCATACTGCACACATGATTTCAGGAAATCGCCCTTAACTTCCACCTTGACCGACCGCCAATCGGCGTTTTCATGGTTTTCCACCTCGCAAAGATTGCAGGTATTCACTTTATTGAGCAGCATCGAATAGTTCACACATGGCAGGTAATCCAAGCGCAAACTACCCTGATGTCCATTATTGAAATCTGTTATATGGTCCATATTCTGACACTATTTCGTTTAGGATGCTCAAATTTAGTGATTATTTTAGTAAAATCAATAAAAAATGTCTTATATTTGTGCAAAATAACCAAAAATTGAAGAAATAGTATGAAAAAACACCTGATTTCATTGGCAGTCATAGCATGTAGCTTGGGATTTGCATCAGCACAACTGCCTTATCAGAATCCAGCCCTCTCTCCCGAAGAGCGTGCCGAAGATTTGCTGCTTCGCCTGAACTTGGAAGAGAAAGTGACATTGATGCAGAATACATCAAAAGGTATCGACCGTTTGGGCATCAAGCCTTACGACTGGTGGAACGAAGCCCTGCACGGCGTTGGCCGCAATGGTTTGGCCACCGTTTTCCCACAAACCATCGGTATGGCGGCTTCGTGGAACAACGAGCTGTTGGAGCAAGTGTTCACCGCCGTGAGCGATGAGATTCGCGTGAAGCACCGCTTGGCAAAGGAGTCTGGAAATGTGAAACGCTATCAGGGTCTGACGTTTTGGACACCAAACATCAACATTTTCCGCGATCCTCGTTGGGGACGTGGACAGGAGACCTATGGTGAAGACCCCTACCTCACCGGCACCATGGGATTGGCTGTTGTTCGTGGTCTGCAAGGCCCTGCCGATGCTGCCTACAACAAAGCTCACGCTTGTGCCAAGCATTTTGCCGTTCATTCAGGTCCCGAATGGAACCGCCATGTGTATAATGCCGACCTAACCGACCCTCGTGATTTGTATGAGACCTACCTGCCCGCCTTCAAGGATTTGGTGATGAAAGGTGGTGTAAAGGAGGTGATGTGTGCTTACAACCGCTACGAGGGCAATCCTTGCTGCGGAAGCAACCGTCTGTTGGTACAGATCTTACGCAATGAATGGGATTATCAGGGCATCGTGGTGAGCGATTGCGGTGCCATCGACGATTTCTATCGCAAAGGCTATCACGAAACCAGTATGGATGCGGCAGAGGCTTCGGCTACGGCTGTACTCACAGGCACTGATGTTGAATGTGGTACGGCTTACAGGAACTTGATTCTGGCGGTGCAGCGTGGCGACATCAATGAAAGTGACATCGATGTGAGTGTGAAGCGTTTGCTGAAGGCTCGCTTCGAATTGGGTGAGATGGATGAGCATACCCTTTGGGACGATCTGCCCAACTCATTGCTCAACAGCAAGGAACACCAGCAGCTGGCTTTGGATATGGCTCGCGAAAGTATGGTACTCCTGCAGAACAAGAACGATATCCTGCCGTTGAAGAAGAATCTCACGGTGGCAGTGATTGGTGCTAACGCCAACGATTCTGTGATGCAATGGGGCAATTACAATGGTGTGCCAGCCACCACCGTTACCCTGCTGAATGCCTTGCAGCATCGTCTGCCAAAGTCTAAGTTGATCTATGCACAGGGTTGCGACCTCACTTCCGACCGTGTATTTACCAGCTTGTTCAATCAGTGCTACAACAAGAGCGGCAAGGGCTTCGAGGTGGAATACTGGGACAACACTCAATTCAGCGGCAACTCCATCGTGAAGGGGCGCGAAACCACACCTTGGTCAAGATATACAGAAGGCAACACAGCCTTTGCAGCAGGTGTGCCTCTGAACGATTTTTCTTGTGTGTATAAGAGCACTTTCCACGCAACACAGAATGCCGACGTTGAATTGCGCATCGGTGCTCTGGGCACAGTTGTGCTGATCATCAATGGTCAGGAGGTAGAAAAGAAGACTGGCAACCTCAACAATCTCAGTGCTTTCTATACGTTGAAGGCTGAAACGGGCAAGACCTATGACATTGAAATTCGTTACCAGTATCTCACCTATGCAGGAAAAATGAGCTTCGACATCGGCTTGAACGAGCAGTTCAATGCACAGCGTGTATTGCAGCAGGTATCAAAGGCTGATGTGGTAATCTATGCAGGTGGCATCTCTCCACGTTTGGAAGGTGAAGAAATGCCCGTATCCATCGAAGGTTTCAAGGGTGGTGACCGCACCGATATCGAACTCCCAGCCATCCAGCGCAATCTGCTGAAGGCATTGAAAGCTGCCGGCAAGAAGGTGGTGTATGTGAACTTCTCTGGAAGTGCCATCGGTATGGTGCCTGAAACCGAGAGTTGCGACGCCATCATCCAGGCTTGGTATCCTGGTCAGGCTGGTGGTACAGCCATTGCCGATGTGATTTACGGCGATTATAATCCTGGTGGTCGCCTGCCTGTTACGTTCTACAAGAACATCAATCAGGTGCCCGATTTCGAGGATTACAGCATGAAGGGACGCACCTATCGCTATATGACGGAAACTCCCCTCTTCCAGTTTGGTTATGGATTGAGCTATACTACATTTAAATATGGTGTACCTCGTGTGGAAGGTAAGAATGTGGTGGTGGCTGTCACCAACACAGGCAAGCGAGCTGGCGACGAGGTGGTGCAGTTGTATGTCAAGAAGAACGATGATGCCGACGGTCCACAGAAAACCCTCCGCGGTTTCAAGCGTGTAAACATTCCAGCTGGCCAGACGGTGAATGTCAGCATTCCGCTCACAGACGAGACCTTCAACTGGTGGGACAACAAGATTCATACCGTTCATCCCATCAATGGCGATTATACCCTTCTGATTGGCAGCAGCTCAGCCGACCAAGATCTGCAGACAGTAGCCTACAGCTTCTAATTTGAACAGTTATAGTTTCTCAATGTTATAATATAGACCCGTTAGGGGCGACAGAACATAGGCAGGGGTGAAGTCCGTAAGGACGGAACCCCTGTGTCGTGAATGCTCCTATGTAAAGTAAGGGCGACAGAACAAAAAAGATATTCTGTCGCCCCTTATGGGGCTAATCATTTGAGTTAGTTATTTGTGACGCTGAAAGCGTCATCCTAATCATAGCCGCGGGTTCGAAGAACCTACGGAATACGATGATACATATATAATTGCACTCTGAAAGAGTGCCCCAACATCATGCTGGGCGACTC
>CACZRQ010000254.1 GCA_902783615.1 uncultured Bacteroidales bacterium
AGTTTATCGAGTAGGTGTTCACCATTGGGCAACAATGCTGTATGATTGCCAAACAGTGCCACACGCTTGCCAGATAGCAAAGGATAGTAGAGGTCAGTGCGGGCATCGCCAGTGATGACTTCTTCTTTGGCAGAGGAAGATTCAACACTTTGGGAAGTCTCAACAGCTGGTTGAGCTTCAACACGAGGTTGTGTTTTGCAGCCAAGGCAAAGCAGGAGAGTTAATGCTAATAGTATTTTCATGGCACTTATTATGTTAGCATGCCTTTAAGTATGCGACAGGGTTTTATTTGCCCTTATCGCGTACCTAAAGGCACGTTTATTTATCACCAACCGTTAAAAAAGGCTGAAACCCCAAAAGGATTTATGTCAACAGCTAACCATAAACAAATTAAAGAGCATTCTCTTTGATGAGATACTCAGCAATCTGGACGGCATTGAGGGCTGCACCTTTCTTGATTTGGTCGCCTACAATCCAGAAGGTGAGGCCATTGTCGTTAGCCAAATCCTTGCGAATGCGACCAATATAGACAGGATCTTTGCCCGCTAAGAACAACGGCATAGGATATTTCTTCTCGGCTGGATTGTCCTCAATCACCAAACCCTCGGCCTTGGCAAAGGCAGCCTTAGCCTCCTCAACAGAAATTGGACGCTCGGTTTCAACCCAGATAGCCTCGGAGTGAGAGCGCAAAGAAGGTACACGAACGCAGGTAGCACTCACGCGCACGTCGCTGTGCATAATCTTACGGGTTTCGTTGAACATCTTCATTTCCTCTTTGGTATAGTCATTCTCAGTGAACACATCCACTTGTGGGATGAGATTAAACGCCAGCTGATACTGGAATCGCTCCACAGTGACAGGCTCGCCTGCCAATACCTGACGGTATTGCTCGTAGAGCTCCTTCATGGCTGCAGCACCAGCGCCACTGGCTGCCTGATAGGTAGATACATGCACTCGCGTGATGTGGCTCAGCTCCTCGATGGGCTTCAAAGCCACTACCATCTGGATGGTGGTGCAATTAGGGTTGGCAATGATGCCACGTGGACGTACCTTGGCATCAGGGGCATTCACCTCGGGCACTACCAGAGGCACATCGGCATCCATGCGGAAGGCACTGGAGTTGTCAATCATCACGGCTCCATACTTGGTGATGGTTTCAGCATATTCCTTTGAAGTGCCAGCACCTGCAGAGGTGAAGGCGATATCCACGTCCTTGAAATCATCGTTATGTTGCAGAAGCTTCACTTCTATCTGTTTACCACGGAAAGTGTATTTTGTGCCTGCACTACGGGATGAACCGAACAACAGCAGTTCATCGATTGGGAAATTTCTCTCTTCGAGCACACGCAGGAACTCTTGTCCCACGGCTCCACTTGCTCCAACAATTGCTACTTTCATTTCTATATGGTTTAAAATTTCTGCAAAAGTATAACATTTTGCCCAATAAATAATACAATGTTGAATTTTTTTTCGTTATTTTGTATCTTAAAAACATTAGAGCAAATGGAATGGATATATGATTACATCAGTTTTCCAATTACCGACCCCACCTGGATATTCTTGTTGGTGTTGGTTATCATTCTATTTGCGCCTATCGTTTTAGACAAACTACGCATTCCCCACATCATTGGTATGATCATCGCTGGTGTGTTGGTAGGCGAGCATGGGTTCAACATCCTGGCACGCGACAGCAGCTTCGAGTTGTTCGGCAAAGTAGGATTGTACTACATCATGTTTCTGGCTGGCTTGGAGATGAATATGAACGACTTCAAGGAAAACAAGTATAAAGCTCTGACATTGGGCTTGTTGTGCTTCTTCATCCCCATCACCATAGGCTTCTTTACTAACCTAAGCTTGCTACACTACAGTGTGGTCACCGCTATTCTGCTGGCCAGTATGTATGCCTCGAACACCCAGGTGTCCTACCCCATTGTCATCAAATATGGTTTGTCGAGTCAACGAAGCGTAAGCATTGCCGTGGGAGGCACAGCTGTGACAGATACACTGACCCTGCTGGTCCTGGCGGTGGTGGCAGGCCTACATCAAGGAGATATCAGTGGGGGCTATTGGCTCTTGTTAGTGGGCAAGGTGATTGTCATTGGCACTGGCATTATCTTGATTTACCCCAGGATAGCCCGCTGGTTCTTCCGCAGATACGATGAGGTGGTAACGCAGTATATCTTTGTGTTGGCACTGACATTCCTTGCTGCCGCCTTGATGGAACTGGCAGGCATGGAGGGCATTTTGGGTGCTTTCCTAACGGGCTTGGTGCTGAACAGGTTGGTTCCGCACGTGTCGCCTTTGATGAGCCATCTGGAGTTTGTGGGCAACGCCTTGTTCATCCCCTATTTCCTGATTGGTGTGGGCATGCTCATTAATGTGCACGTGCTGTTTGGCAGTGTGAATGCGCTGGTGGTGGCAGGGGTAATGATTAGCGTGGCGCTCTCAGGCAAGTGGATAGCTGCCTTTCTGGTACAGCAGATTTTCGGACTGAAACGCATTGAGCGCAGGTTGATTTATGGTTTGAGCACTGCTCAGGCGGCAGCTACCCTGGCGGCTGTGATGGTGGGTTATAACATCATCTTGCCAGATGGCACCCGCCTGTTGAACGAAGATGTGCTGAACGGCACCATCCTACTGATATTAGTGACTTGCATCGTAAGTTCATTGATTACGGATAAGTCGGCACGCCGTATGGCGATGGACGAGACGCAACCGGATGAGCACCTGAAGCGTTCAACCGAGAAAATTCTGATCCCTTTAGCTTACTTAGATACCATCGACTACCTGATTGAGCTAGCACTGATGATTAGGAGCCAGAAGTTTGAGGACAATATCCTGGCCTTACATGTGATGACAGATACAGGACAAACAGAGCGTTCGGAATTGCGAGGTAGGCTATGTTTAGAAAAGGCAGCAAAGGCATCGGCAGGGGCGAATGTGGAGCTGGTACAACTGAGCCGCTACGATGTGAATGTATCATCTGGCATCATCCATACGGCCAAAGAGCAAGATGCCTCGTGTGTGGTAGTGGGCCTGCACCGCAAGGTGAACATCATGGACTCGTTCTATGGCAAGGTGACAGAAAATTTGCTGAAAAGCATTCATCGTGAGGTGATTGTAGCAAAATTCATCATTCCGCTGAACACCATCCGCCGCATTGTTGTAGCAGTACCTCCCAAGGCAGAGTATGAGGCAGGTTTCCAAAAATGGTTGCGCAATTGCTGTCGTATGGGTGCAGCTATGGGGTGCCGTGTGCATTTCTTTGCCAACGAAAAAACCATGGGATATATCCAGAGCTTCCTAACACAAAAGTACAAGCAAACGCTGACGAGCTTCTCTAATTTGGAAAAATGGGAGGATTTGCTGCTACTGACAGGCCATGTTAACTACGACCACCTGTTGGTGATTATCAGTGCAAGGCGTGGGTCTATCTCTTACAGTCCGCTGTTCGAGGAGCTGCCCAATCAAATTAGCACCTATTTTAATAATAGTAGTCTGCTGCTGGTGTTCCCAGACCAGATTGGCGATGAAGTGAAGGAAACCATTACGTTCTCGAAGCCAATCGTGAGCAACGATGTGCGTCTGTATCAGCGTATTGGAGCATGGATTTATAAATGGCTTAAAAAACAATAGAAGATGATAGAATTGGAAGGCATAACAAAGAGTTTCGGCAATCTGCAGGTGCTGAAAGGCATTGATTTACACATTGACAAGGGCGAGGTGGTGAGCATTGTAGGGCCCAGTGGAGCAGGCAAGACCACCCTCCTGCAGATTATGGGCACGCTGGATGCTCCAGATGCAGGACGCGTGCTGATTAATGGGCAGGATGTGTTGAAACTCA
>CACZRQ010000255.1 GCA_902783615.1 uncultured Bacteroidales bacterium
GCGACTGTCAGTGAGTAGGCTTGCGATAGTTAGTCTGTTAGTTACAGACCGACAGTCAGGTAGTTGCAGACCAAGAGTCCGTTAGTTGCAGACTAAGAGTCTGGTAATGACGGACTCATGCGTACTCAACTAACATTGAATGACAGCTATTTACATGATTCTATGAGCAAGATAATGATTATTTCTTTGGTACGCATCAAATGTTGCTCTGCCAAAAAGGGTTTCTATCTTCATGGCATGCCCCATATTTTGTTCAAATAGATGCATTCATCGAACGAATATTTGTTGTTTTTGCCCCATAATCGCCATTCTTCTTCCGCTTCTTCCGCTACTTCTTCCGCTATGATAGTCCTTGTTTTATATGTATTATTTCGATTTAGCGGAAGAACGGAAGAAAGAATATGATATCATTCGAAAAATGGCCAACCTCCGCTCTTCCCACACTTTAGCTCCAGTATTGCTTCGATGTTCCTTCTATCCTTGTCCGCTATATGCTTGCTATATGCTCGGTACTTGTTCAGTCATTTACTGGACAAGTACTGGACAAGTACTGGACAAATACTGGACAAATACCGAACATGAATAGGAGCTACTCCTTTGCTGCATCCTTGTTACATTGGAACTACTTACTGGTTATATTGGAGATGTTCCTTTGATGCTTCAGAGGGTGATTAACTACTGGACAAGCACCATGATGATGAGACTGTGAAATACCTCTTAGAAGTGGAAAGTTTACTGAGCCGTTTTCTTTACCTCTATGTCTTTTCCAGCTTCCTGCCAAGCCAAGATGCCACCTTGAAGCTCGATGAGCTGCTTGTAGCCGGCTTTCTGGAGGAGCAGGGCAGCATCGTGACTGCGCTTGCCACTACGGCAATAAAGGGCAACGGGCACATCCTTATCTAACTGTGCCTCAACCTTCTGGACAAAGCCTTCAGGATCGGTGCGATAATCCACCAGCAAAGCACCCTGGATATGGCCTGCCTCAAACTCCTCGGGGGTGCGTACATCGAGCAGCTGAGCATCGGTATCGGCGAGGAGTTTCTCAAACTCATCGACAGGGATAACACTCATGCCATCGCCGGCAGGCTGGCATGTGGAGAAGAGGAAAGCGAAAAACGCTAAGATGGAAAGTTTCATATCTGTCTATGTTTAAGGTTTATATGCAAATGATACGGATTTTTCACTGCCATCATAGTCGAGGTAGCAAAGCTTGATGTCAAGCTGACGCACTGACGACGAGAGGTAGGGGTAGAGAGGCAGTGAGGCATAAGCCCGCGACTGATAGACTGCGGCATCGTACTTATCGTCGTGATGGATGCTGATGGCTGCATGAGCCACCCCGTCGGCATCAGGGGGTGTTTGCTCAATCTCTAAAAACACAATCTTATGTATTCGTCCTCCACCCATGACATTCAGCACCATATTAAGATGCTGGTAGCCCAGCCAAGAGCTCTGCAGACTGACGGGAGCCGTGGGCACACTGTCGGCATACTGCACGGCAGGCACAGGCAGGGGTGAAATGACGGGGGATATGGAATGCACTTTGACATGGCCATCGGACAGGTCTTCGTAATAGCCGATGAGCCGCACAAGACTATCTGGGGCTATGTGGCCAGCCTTCTCAGATTCAGCAACCTGGCGAGTGACACCATCGTCGGTGATGATTTCCACGAGCAGGCTGTCGGCATTGGCAAGGCCGGTGAAGAATTCTTCCTTGACATCTGGGTAGTGGTAAGTGTCTTTGGTGCAAGACACCAACAACAGGGTCACTATCAGAGCCAGCCACTTATTCATTTGGCTTACATTTCAAGTGGTTAGTAAGTGGATTCGCATACATCAGCAGCAGCATGTGTCGCAGGTAATCCTCGTCCTTGTAATTGATATCGATCTTGCCAATCTGTTGGGCAATATATGCCTCGAAACGTTCTTTCTCTTCAGCAGAGTAACGATCGGCAAAGCGGGTTTCACCATAAAGCCAGTCGTGAGCCACATAATTATTGGGGAAAAGGCGGTAGTTGGCATGGATGCCACGGTCAATGATAGACGACACGCTGGCAAACAGATCCTGCTTACTGAGGTTGCGGTCGATCTGGCTCAGCTGATCGTTGATGCAGGGAGCCACATGGAAGTGCACCCTACCCTTGAAACCAAACATACCCGTCTCCATATTCAGCAGGTCGTCGGCAGTGGCTTTCTTATAGTTGAGCACATCGCGCTTCAGCTGAAACTCCTTGGCCTTCAGATAATCGCAAGGGTCGTATTCGTAAGAGATTGACAGCGGCACAATGTTCATCTCCACCAGGCGATCGATGACATCGCCCTCGCCACCCATGGCCAGCATTTTGAGTACACTCTCCTGCGTGCGGTCGTTAGAATCCTTGGCACGTCCCTCGCGCTGAGCAATCCAGATAGACTGGTTTTTCTCATTGATGGTGTAATGCATGTAGCGCGACATACGGGCAGACGACTCCAACATCTGACGCATAGTGAGGGCTCGCTGTACGATAAACGACTTATTGATGCGAACCAACTTCTTGATCCACGGATAGATAAGCAAGTTGTCGCCAATGGCGATCTCCACCGTATCAAGACCATTTTCCACCAACAGGACAGAAAGGAAACCAGAGTCGAGGATGATGTCGCGATGGTTGGAAATAAAGGTAAAGGCACAGGTTGAATCAGTCAATGTGTCGAGGTTGCTGGTGACTCCCTGTGTAGATGAGTCGGCCAATCCGCGCAGGAATCTATAGCAGAACGCCTTCTGAAACTCGAGCTTGGTCTTGCAGGCACGCATGCGTTCGGCAATTACCTCGAAGGGGAAAGGCAGCACGCCACCCACAATCTTCACGAAAGCGGGGTCGGCTATCAGTTCCTCATAAATCTGAGGCAGCTCTTCATCCAGGTAGGGGCGTATTTCATCAAATTCTGTTGTCATAACTCAAAACGCTTATTTGAACTTCTCTTCAATAATATCGGCCATCACATCCTTGATATCCAAACCAGCTGCCCGCACTTGCTGTGGGATGAAGCTGGTGGCTGTCATGCCAGGAGTGGTGTTAACCTCCAAGAGGTTGATTTTATCTCCCTTAGTGATGATATAGTCAACGCGAATGATGCCGTAAGCACCGATGATATCGTAGATGGCGAGTGTAACCTGCTGCACGCGGTCGCGTAGGGAGTCGGAAATACGTGCAGGAGTGATCTCATCCACCTGACCGTTGTATTTTGCATCATAATCGAAGAACTCATTGTCGGTCACCACCTCGGTGATGGGGAAAGCCACCGCCTTGGTAGAGGTCTTGTAGCAGCCACAGGTGATTTCCGTACCATCGAGGAACGACTCGATTACCACTTCCTGAGCCTCTTGGAAAGCCTTGGCAATGGCGGGCTGTATCTGCTCGCGGGTCTTCACCTTGGTGATGCCGAAGCTGGAGCCACCCAGACTGGGCTTGATGAAGCATGGCAGACCAATGTCCTGCAGCACACGCTCGTCGTCAATGCTCTGCCCAGCGCGCAGCAAGATAGACTCGGCCACGGGGATGCCGAAAGCCTTGAGGTACTGGTTGCAGGCAAACTTGTCATAGGTGAGCGATGCAGCCAGCACGCCACAGCAGGAATAAGGGATGTGCAACATATCGAAATATCCTTGCAGACGGCCATCTTCGCCTGGCGTGCCATGAATGGTGATATAGGCAAAATCGAACTTCACTTTCTGGCCAGTGTGAGTGAAGCTGAAGTCATTACGGTCAATGTCGGCACGTTGGCTGTCCTCCAGTTGCACGTACCAGTCGAGGCCATGCATCACAACGATATACAACTCATATTTCTCCTTGTCAATAAAGGAGTAGAGTCCCTCTGCACTACGCAGAGAAACATGATATTCAGAGGTGTCGCCACCTGCTACAATTGCAATGATACGTTTCATTCCGATAAATTTCTATTTATTGTATAGCCCCTCCATTTCTCGATGAGTGCCTGCATGTCGGCGGGCAGCTCGGTAGAGAAGAACAGCTCCTGGCCTGTGACGGGATGGGTGAAACCCAATGTCTTGGCATGGAGTGCCTGTCGGGGACAAATTTCAAAACAATTATTGACAAACTGCTTGTATTTGGCAAAACGAGTGCCACGAAGGATCTCGTTGCCACCATAACGTTCGTCGTTAAACAGCACATGGCCAATGTGCTTCATGTGCACCCTGATCTGATGTGTGCGACCCGTTTCGAGGATGCACTCCACAAGGGTGACATAGCCAAAACGCTCGAGCACACGGTAGTGCGTCACGGCATGCTTACCCTGATCATCAGGCAGTACGGCCATGAGCATCCTGTCTTTGGGATTTCGGCCGATGTTTCCAACGATGGTACCTTCGTCCTGCTCCATGTCGCCCCACACCAAGGCGTTGTAATGACGCTTGGTGGTCTTGTGCAGGAACTGGTTACCCAGGTTGGTCTTGGCATCGGGTGTCTTAGCTACAACCAGCAAGCCGGATGTATCCTTATCAATGCGATGCACCAAGCCCACATGCACGTCGTTGGCATCGTAGTTGGTATCTTTCAGGTGCCAGGCAATGGCATTAACCAGTGTGCCACTCCAGTTGCCGTGCCCAGGGTGTACCACCAGTCCCGCTGGCTTGTTCACCACGATCACGGCATCATCTTCATAGACCACATCGAGCGGGATGTCCTGCGGTATGATTTCATTCTCATAACGAGGACGATCCAGCATCAAGGTGATGACATCCAAGGGCTTTACCCTATAGCTGCATTTCACTGGCTTGCCATTGGCCATGACATAGCCTGCATCGGCTGCCTTCTGGATGCGGTTGCGGGAAGCGTTGGTAATCTTGTCGAAAAGATACTTGTCCACCCGCACCATTTCCTGTCCCTTGTCCACCACCACACGAAAATGCTCGTATAGCTGTGGCTCGGTGACTATCGGCTCGATGTCATCCAACTCATCATTATCCAACTCCAGGTCTAATTCTTCGTCTATCATAAGGCTAAGGAATCAGAACCAGTCGTCATCGCCAGAAGCTTGCTTTTCTTTCTTCTGGGAAACATTTATCTCTAAACCATTCTCATCGGTCTGCAAACTGTCTTTCGCCACTTCACCGCTACCCACCATCAGCGAGAGGGTGGAGTTGATGGGCACTCGCTCGCCTATTTCGAGACGCTGACCATTGTATTTCACGCCATACACCCAGTCTTTTTCTCCATCCACTTGCTCCACTTGGCTAATTTTAAAGCCTGCAGCTAATAAACGAGCTTCGGCCTGACGCAGCGAGCTATTGTCGGCCACATCGGGTACATTTACCAGAGGAACACTCAATGTATTGATATTAAGATAAATGATTCGTCCACGCTTCACCTTCTGCCCTGCTGGAGGATTGTAGTCGAGAATGCTACCCGCAGGCAGGGTACTTACATAGTCAGAATCAGTGACCATGCAGTTGAGCTCGTATTTCTCCAGAATCTGACGGGCTTCGAGCACACTCTTGCCTTTCACGTCGGGCACAGTCACGGCTTCGCCATGATGGGTATAGATATCCAGCCCCTTGAGAACACACAGAACGACCAGCACTACAGCCACAACCATTCCGATGATGTTCAGCCAAAAGAAACGGTTCTCACGAAATGAAAAAAACTCTCTTATTGTCATAAGCAAACAATTTGGGAGCGAAGTTACAAATAAATGAGTGAATAGCCAAATTTAAAGCATGAATAATAACAAAAGAGGGCGTATGCACTACACATACGCCCTCTTTTTCAGTATTTAGATTACATTATTCGCCGAAAGCATTGTCATCGAGATGACGTGATGGAGCATCGTCCAAGTCGTAATCAAGTACGGTGCGACGGTTGGCCTGAATGCGGTCGTACTCCTCCTTTGAGCCTACCACAATCTTCTCGAACTCACGCTGACCTGTACCGGCTGGGATGAGGTGTCCGCAAATCACGTTCTCTTTCATACCCACTAAGTAGTCGGTCTTGCCATTGATGGCTGCCTCGTTGAGCACCTTGGTGGTTTCCTGGAATGATGCAGCCGACATGAAGCTCTTGGTCTGCAAAGCAGCACGGGTGATACCCTGCAATACCTGAGTTGAAGTGGCAGGGATGGCCTCACGCACCTTCACCAGTTTCATGTCGCGACGCTTCAGCATACTGTTCTCATCGCGCAGCTTGCGGGCTGTAACAATCTGACCTGCATGCATGGTCTGTGAATCGCCAGCATCAACCACCACCTTCTTACCCCAGATACGGTCGTTTTCCTCCTGGAAGTCAAGTTTGTCAACAATCTGTTGCTCAAGGAAGTGGGTGTCGCCCGGCTCATCAATTTGAACCTTACGCATCATCTGGCGTACAATGATCTCGAAGTGCTTATCGTTGATCTTCACACCCTGCAGACGATACACATCCTGAACCTCGTTAACGATATACTCCTGCACAGCCGTCGGGCCCTTGATGGCCAAAATGTCGGTAGGAGTAATCTCACCGTCAGACAGAGGAGTACCAGCGCGCACATAGTCGTTCTCCTGAACCAGAATCTGCTTTGACAATGGTACCTGATATTCCTTCACATCACCAGCCTTAGACTTAACCTTGATCACACGGTTACCACGTTTTGGCTTCTCCATGGAAATCTCACCATCGATTTCTGATACGACAGCTGGATTCGACGGGCTACGTGCCTCGAAGAGCTCGGTAACACGTGGCAGACCACCCGTGATATCGCCGGCCTTGCTCACGGCGCGAGGAATCTTCACCAGGATGTCGCCTGTCTTCACTTCTTTAGCATCTTCCACTACCACGTGGCCACCCACAGGCAGGTTATAGGTACGAATCAGGTTGCCATCCTCGTCGTAGATACCAACGGTAGGTACTTTGTTCCTATCCTTTGATTCTATGATGATGCTCTCGCTCATGCCTGTTGACTCATCGGTCTCCACGCTGAAGGTAACGTTCTGGATCATATCCTCGAACTTCAGCTTACCGGCTGCCTCGGTGATGATGACTGCGTTAAATGGATCCCAACGTGCGATGAGTTTGCCCTTTTCAACGGTTTCGCCTTCTGAAGCGAAGAGTGTTGAGCCATAAGGGATATTGTGTGTTGAAAGAATGATGCCTGTGTTTACATCCACGAAGCGTACCTCAGCCAAACGGCTCACCACAATCTTGACAGCCTCATCTGCCTCGTTGACAGCATCAACGGTGCGAAGTTCCTCAAACTCAAGCTTAGCAGTATTCTTAGCCACAATGCTAGCGTTAGCTGCGATGT
The DNA here is from genome assembly GCA_902783615.1 of uncultured Bacteroidales bacterium. GTDB lineage: Bacteria > Bacteroidota > Bacteroidia > Bacteroidales > Bacteroidaceae > Bacteroides. The sequence goes on from CACZRQ010000255.1 coordinate 7,276, forward strand.
TGGCAGCAGTACCACCGGCGTGGAATGTACGGAGTGTCAACTGAGTACCTGGCTCACCGATAGCCTGTGCAGCGATAACGCCCACAGCCTCACCTTTGTGAACCATACGGCTGGTAGCCAAGTTACGACCATAGCACTTCGCGCAAACGCCATGCTTCGACTCGCAAGTGAGCACGGAACGAATCTCCACGCTCTCGATTGGAGAGTCTTCGATAGCCTGTGCCTTCTCCTCGGTAATCTCCTCACCAGCAGCTACAATGA
>CACZRQ010000256.1 GCA_902783615.1 uncultured Bacteroidales bacterium
GTTCGCAGGTTCTTCTTCAGTTCCTGCTCACGTAGAGATGATGGGCTTCCTCGGTATGGGTAACAACCCTATGGTAGGTGCTACTGTTGCTATCGCTGTAGCTATCGACTTGGCTATGAACAAGAAATAATCGCTTACACTTAGCTTAAGAGGGGCTGCGATTCGCAACCCCTCTTTTTTTATTACATACCTGGACGTCGGATGGTGAGCCGAATCGCTTCCGGATGTGTTGCAGCAAAAGTTGCAGCATCCTCAACCACACAAGCCAAGTAACCACCGCCTCCGGCTCCTGGCATCTTGTAGGCCAGCACCAAATCCTTGTATCGCTCGATATATGCAGGCACACTTCCTTGAATCATGGCAGGAAACATGGCCACCTGCGCTTGGAAACTATCAGCGTATGCTTTGGCAAAGGCAGGCAGGTTCTTTTGCATGATGGCAGTCCAACAATCATCAGCCGCCTGTGCCAACGCCTTCACTTTCGTTTCTGTGATATCCTTCCCTTCTACCACCGAGCATTCCGGACTGCGAGGCAACATGGGTATCATCACCAAGTGTGATTCCAACCAACCAAGTACCCCCTCATCATAACAAGTTTCAATCTTCTCTGGCCAGAAGCGGTTGTTGTAAAAATGCCGACACAAGCCTGGCACACAGATACCTATGCTATCCTGCGCACCAGAGATAATGCCATCTGAACGCTCCGGGTCATTCTCAAAGCAGAACACAATCTTAGCCAGCATCTCTGGATCCATGTTAGGCAGCTGAAAAGGCCATATCTTCTTGATCATATTGCGGGTACTGGTACTCAATCCACAACGTTCACGGATCTCGAAGGTAGGTTCAAGCGAGATGGTGATGGCCCACCCAGGAGCAAAGCAGTTCACAAAAGGCTGGTCAATCCAGGTGCCTGCCAAATCAAGGCGTGTAGGAATCATGCATGGACTTTCCTTCAGTGAGGTGGACGAGCGGACGGTCAGTCCCTCATGAGGCTCACGTGATAGCACCACATACTCAATGCCGTGCTCTTCACAAAAGCGTAGCTTCTCTTCATTCCCACCATCCTCATTCACCACCAAGATATCAGGTTTCAGAGCCTCGACAGTAGGCACAAAATCCATGATTCCACTACCTGCATTGATAAACGCATCTTTCACATAGCGAATGCTTTTCACCATAAATAAGCGTTCCTGTTCGCAGTACACGGTCTTGTGGTGCTTATACTCCAAGATCGTGGCATCAGAACCAATGCCTACATATAAATCGCCATACTGAGCAGCTTGGCGGAAGAACTCCACATGACCGCTATGCAGCAAATCGTAACATCCAGATACAAATACTTTCTTCATAACATCATGGATAATGGTCAGCCAATCTTCTTACATCTCTTCCCATAAAGCATCACCACCACAAAGCAGAAGAGTGGAACGATGAACGACAGCTCAATGTAGCCAAGATCCATGATAAGTGCTTGAAATGGTGGCAATAAAGAACCACCCAAGATGGCCATGATCAAACCGGCAGAGCCTATCTCCGCATCAGGTCCCACATCTTTCAGGGCCAGACCATAGATGGTGGGGAACATCAGACTCATGCAGATGGAAATGGCCACCAAACTATAGATGCCTACCCTACCTCCCACAAAAGCCACCGCTAATGACAGGACTATCGCTGTGGCAGCAAACACAGTAAGCATGAAGGCAGGTTGGAAATGCTTCATCAGGGCTGTACACACAAAACGGGAACAGCAGAACAGAGCCATGGCCACAATATTCAACTTCTGACTCAGTATCTCGGCCGACTGCTCATCCATACCTTCTCCCATAAACACGTGAGTTCCATACTGAATGATGAAGGTCCAACAAGTAATCTGTGCTCCCATATAGAAGAATTGAGCCAAGACACCCTCTCTATACATGGTGTTGGCAAACAGGCGTTTCAACGTAGGACCAAAAGCCAACGATACACCCGACTCCTTCGACTTCAACTTAGGTACCTTGGTAAGCAGAATCATGACGAAAAAGATGGCCAACACAATGCCGATGGCGGCATAAGGTTTAACCACTACGCTCAAGTCGGCAGCCTTCACAGCCTCGAACGAGGCATCATCCAGCTTCATTCGTTCGGCAGTAGATAGCGGGTTCAAGCGAGCCTGA
>CACZRQ010000257.1 GCA_902783615.1 uncultured Bacteroidales bacterium
CGACTATATCGGTCCTATCATGACGCTCTGCTTAGGCAAGCGTGGCGAACTGGTGAAACAGGAGTATGTCAGTGGCAACCGAGTGGAGATCTACTACGATATCCCATTGGGCGAGATAGTGATTGATTTTTATGATAAACTAAAGAGCATCTCAAAGGGATACGCTTCCTTCGACTACCATGCCAACGGCTTCCGTCCTTCGAAGCTCATCAAGCTCGACATCCTGCTGAATGGCGAGCCTGTGGATGCCCTCTCTACCCTCACCCACGAAAGCAATGCCTACGACCTGGGTCGCCGCATGTGCGAGAAGTTGAAGGAACTCATCCCTCGCCAGCAGTTCGACATTGCCGTGCAGGCTGCCATCGGCGCCAAGATCATCGCCCGCGAAACCATCAAGCAGGTGCGCAAGGATGTGACTGCCAAGTGCTATGGTGGCGATGTGAGCCGCAAGCGCAAGCTCTTGGAAAAGCAGAAGCGAGGCAAGAAGCGCATGAAGCAGATTGGCAACGTAGAGGTGCCCCAGAAGGCCTTCCTCGCCGTACTGAAACTTGATTAACAATAAGATTATCAATATGGTTAGCAGACCTTCGACCTGGTGCGCAAATACTTTGGCGAAGGCATGCTGGGAACCATGGGGCAGAAAGAAAATGCGTATTGACATGAAAACAAAATCTATTTTATGCAGCCTGCTCACAGCCCTCACTTTGTGGAGCTGCGGCGACAAAGACGATAAAGAAATATTGGAACCCGTTCGCATCGACCCACCCATCTGCGAGCTGACACCTGCCCCGCCAACCAGTGGCGAGCCTGTGGTGGCAACACGCCACAGCTACAAACCCATCGAGCTGGAGGGCGGCCAGAAGAAGATGAATGCCAGCCTGCAGGAGTTCTCCTGGAAGCTGTTCAAAGAGGTGTTTGCCAACCGCGAGGAAGATACCAACCTCATGATCTCCCCCATCAGCTTGGCAATCGACTTAGGCATGTTCCTCAACGGTGTAACAGGCACAACGCAGCAAGAACTGTTGAAAACCATAGGATTTTACGACTATAGCATGGAGCAGGTCAACGCCTTCTTGCAAACCATGCAGACAGGCACCGAGAATGCCGACGAGGCAGCCATCTTCAAAAGCGCCAACTCGTTCTGGTACAACCAGCACTATAAGGCCAACGAAGCCTTCCTCAACGCCATCAAAACCCACTACGAGGCTGAGGCAAAGGCTGTGGATTTCTCCAATCCCCAAACGGCAAAGGACATCAACGACTGGTGTGCCGACAAGACCAACGGCCGCATCTCCAAGTTGCTGGAATCAACCAGCGAAGATGATGTGTTCCATCTCCTAAATGCCGTCTATTTCAAGGCATCGTGGGTAGATCCATTCGAGAAGGAAGAAACCCAGCCTCAGCCCTTCCACTTTGCCAATGGCCAGTCTGCCGATGTTGATATGATGCATCTTAATTTCGAGACGCTCTACTTAGAGAACAACCTCTATCAGATGGCCTACAAGCCCTTTGTTGACGGAGCATTCCAAATGGTGTTCATCCTGCCGAAAGAGAACGTGAAGATGGAGGATGCCATTCCAACCTTCTTGGCAAACTACCACAATGTGGTCAGAGACGACATCACATACCAGCTTCCTGAGGTCTATCTGGTTGATCTCTACGCCCCCAAATTCACGTCAGAATACACCGAAAAACATCTGCTGGAATACATGCAGCACATCAATCCCTCGCTGCAAATCAGCAATAATGACCTCAAGATTATCGACGACAAAGACAGCTACACGCTGTCTGCCAGTCAGAAAACCTTCTTCCTGATGGACGAGGAAGGAGCCGAAGCCGCTGCCGTGACCGACATCGCAGATGTAGAAAGTGTGCCAGAGCCAGTCACCATGCGCCTCGATCGCCCCTTCTTCTATGCCATCGTAGAAAGTCGCACCCTTTGCCCCTTGTTTATGGGGTATTATGGTAATTGAAAAAGCCCCCTCTATCCATCACGGACGGTGGGGGCTTGAAAAAAACCGACCATCTATTGTATAAAAGTTTTGCAAGTGACTAAAGTATTACATAATGTCCTGTTAGTGGCGACAGAACATAATGCTAATGTGTCGCTCCTACAGGGCTTTCATTTATTGCCCATCCATCTTCCCTTAAGGATTGTAGAAAGCGTTCAAGATTATAAGAAGGAATTATATACCCTCCAGTATATGTGGCTTTTTCATATACAATTCTTCTGCTGGAGTAATAACCTCCATATTTCTTTATAATATGGATGATATTATCAACTTTCCCTACTAATCCAACACTCAATTCGCCTATTTTTGTAATACCAAAAGTTGGAGTCTTTAGTGTGGTGTCTAATTGCTTGAAAGAATCTATTGTTTTGATTTCTTCTGCGCTTTTCGAACTGATTTCATTTTCTTCTGACAACTCTTCCTTTCGAGCACCACCTCTATTGCTGGAATCTATTGAATTACCATCTATTGAACTTTGTATTTCTTGTTTAACTAAAGTTTCGCAAGTGATGGCGCACCTGCATAATTTAACATAAAATAGGAATAAAAAAGGCTTCGAAGTTTGTGTAACTCA
>CACZRQ010000258.1 GCA_902783615.1 uncultured Bacteroidales bacterium
ACGATAAGATGATCAGCTTCTACAACCGCACGGCCGACAGTCGCACATTCTTTGCCAAACAGATTAAGAAGGTGTATGGACAGTCGCTGCGTAAGGTATGGAATGAGTGGAAGATAGACGAGAAGAAGCATCAGGAAGAGAACCTGGCCATTGTCCGCGAATATCCGATTACCGAGACAAAGAAGCTGACGAAAGACCCGCTGGGCTCTGTGTCTCCCTTTGTGTATAACCCCAACACGGGCAAGGCATACGCTGCCATGAATGCCCCCGGCGATTTTGCACACCTCACGGAGATTGACTTGAACACAGGCAAGCAGCGGAAACTGACTGACATTTACGGCATACAGCTGTACAACCCTGCGTTCGTGGCGTTAGACCAGAAAGGCGAGCGCGTGATCTTCACCTTCAACAATGCCAAGATGCGTGGCTTGGAGATTTACGACATCCAGAAGAAGAAGGTGGTGAAGAAGAAGAAATTCCAACGCATCAACAATATCGTATATGATAATTCGCACGATTGCCTTTACGGCCTGTTCTCCAACGGTGGAACACAGTCGATTGTACGCCTGGACCGCGACTTGGAGAATCCTGAGGTGATCTATGCTTTCCCCTTTGGCGTGAGTGTGTTCGACGTTGACGTGAGTCACGATGGCAAATGGCTGTCGATGACGCGCCAAGGTGACAATGGCGAACATACTCTCCTGCTGTTCAACCTTGAAGAACTGGCGCAGGCCATCTTCAAGCCTGTGGAGCTGGTGACCTGGGATGACACCAACCTGGGACAGTTCCGCTTTTCTCTCGATGATAAATATTTGATTGGTAGCTCTTACTATACTGGTGTTTCCAACCTTTGGCAGATTAACATGGAAACCCGCGAGATGGAGATGCTGACCAATACCGATATAGGTCTCTTCGCTCCTTTGGAGATAACCCCCGGAAAATTGTTGGCCTTGGCATTTGAACGCGACGGCTTACGCCCTGTGACTCTGGCCCGTGAGGTGGTGAAAGATGCCAATGCCTTGACGCTGTACGGCCAGCTGGCGTACGAGAACAACAAAGAGGCCTTGGAGCAGGTGGGTTTGCTCAAGGACTCGCTGCCTAAGATAGAGTTTGGCGATGTGTATAACAACATCACGCCTTACAAGGTGACGAAGGAGATGCGCTTTGCGGGTGCTTACCCCATTGTGACCGGCTTTACCGATAAAAAAGGATGGAACAATGTAACCCCCGTGGTGGGCTACCGCTTCAACTTCAGCGACCTGGTGGGCTTGAGCAGCATCAAGTTGGCGATTGGTACCTCACCCTGGAGCCACAACAAATGGAAAAACAAGTTCCATGCTGATTTTGAATGGAAATATTACTTCTGGACGTTGAAGGCTGCGTGGAACCATACCGATTTCTACGATCTGGCTGGTCCGATGCGCTCGAGTCGAAAGGGCTATATGGTGACGCTGGCGTATGACTACTCCAACTCGTTGGTGATGCCTTATACCCGCTCTTATGGTTTCTCATTAGGCGCCTACGGCGACATGGATGCACTACCACTGTTCCAGGAAATCGAGGTGCAGGGCGTCAAGTCTATGCAGACGGCTGCAGCGTATGGCACGATATCGAAGACGCGCACGACGCTGGGTGGCGTGACGCCTGAACAAGGATACAAGTTGGGCATTCAAGGCTACGGCTATCTGGCTGGTGGCGACTTCTACCCCTCTGTGGAGGCTACGGCCGACTTCGGTACACTGTTCCCTATCGACAGAAACACCTCTGTGTGGTTGCGCACGGCTGCTGGTCATAACTTTGGCGATTCCGAGTCGATTTTCGGCAATACCTACTTGGGCGGCTTCCGCAACAACCGCGTGGATTACCGCAGTGCTTTCCAATACCGTACCGCGCTGGCAATGCCGGGTGCCGACATCGATGCCATTCCAGCTCACTCGTATGTCAAGGCCACGGGTGAACTGAACCTGCGACCCATTCGCCTGAATAATTTCGGTGCCCTGTACTGCTATCCTACTTGGATTCACTGCTCGCTCTTCGGCACGGGACTTTCCACCTGGAATCCCGGTAAGTCGCATCAGATGTTCTACAGTGCCGGTGTGCAGGTGACCACCGAGCTGGTGTTTGTGAACTACTTGAAGACCACGCTCTCCTTCGGCTTCGGCCATCTCTTTGCGCCCGAAGGATTCCCTGGAGGCAGGCATGGCAATGAATTTATGGTTTCACTAAAACTCTTGTGATGTCGTTTGTAGCTGCACTTCTGCCGGTTGTTATCTACATTTTTGTAGTTTACAAGATTGATAATTTCTCACTCGTGAGCGTGAGGGGTCTCATCCTGCAGATTGTTTTTGGTATGATGGCCGCAGTGGTATGCTTTTTCCTGTTCCAGCAGACGAATAAAATACTTACTGAAAGCCAGTCGGTTTTCTTCGACCCTATCATGGAAGAGGCCATCAAGGCCGTTCCGATAGTGATGTTGGCCTGCCGCAAACAGATAGTGTTCTTCATCGATAGTGTAATCTGTGGTGCGGCTGTGGGTGGCGGTTTCTCCATTGTGGAAAACATCTTCTACTTGCTGCTGGGCGACGATCTGGGCATGGGCACCGTGCTTTTCCGTGGCTTGGAGGTGGCGCTCATCCACATGGGTTGCAGTGCCATCGTTGCTGCCTGCTGTATGCTGATGGTTAGGTTGGTGGGTCGCGCAATCTCGCGCCAGAAGTTGGATGTGAAGGATGTCATCATGACTGCCTTTCTTTTGCTGATTGCCCCGACGATACATGTGTGCCACAACATATTCCACTTCAACCCCCTGATTCAGTTCATCTTCGTCATCACCATCTTGGGTGCTTTGTTAGTGCTGACCTTCATGTACGATGTCGATATGATTCACCGTTGGCTCGACACGGGTCTTGACCAGCAGATCGGACTGCTGGATTCCATCAAGGAGGGGCATCTCGACGATACGCCTACGGGTGTTTTCTTGGAGTCGGTGAAGGAGTCGTTCCCGCCGGAGGTCTATTTCGACATCATCTGCTATGTGCAGCTGAACATCGAGCTGGCTGTGGCGGCGAAGAGCCGTGTGATGATTCGTGAGTCGGGCATCGACTTCCCCTTGGAAGACAGCCAGAAGGAGCTGATTCTCTCGCAATACACTGAGTATAAACTGCTGGAGAAGAGTCTTGGCAAGACTGCCCGAATGACCATCGCCCCGGTGGTAAAGCTTCTTCCTGCCGACCTCAAATCTCTCAACGACCTGGTGGACGAATGCAAGTCATAAAAATTGCCCCCTTCATGAGGGGGCAATTTCTTTTCCATACCTTATACAATATCTTACTTTACATCAAATACGAAAGTGAAGTCGCTTTCTGGGTCATAGGGCTTCCAGTCTGACGTGCCAGGGTTGTTGGGATCGCCAGTCTTGGCGAAGTTTGTCCATGCATCGGTCATCTCATCGGCCAAGCGGATGTCGGCATCGGTAAACGGACGCCAGGCGCGGTCGAGGGTGTGGAACATAAACCACAGCTCCGATGAATGGAAAGAGCCCGCATCGTCGCCAGGCAGTGGACGCGCAAACAGGTAAGTATATACAGGCTTCCTGTGCTGCTTGACACGCTCAGTGGCAAAACGCTGGATGCCTGCTCCCATGGTGGGATTGTCATTGGCGCAATAACCAATCATGTAAGGCACATCGGCAATGGTGCCATCGAAGGTGGCAGCCGTGAAGCCGTATGGAATGTTCACGCTATCGTAGTGTGGGCGGAAACGTAGCTGCTGGGGCTTGCTGTTGAAAATCTTTAACAGGTCTTCAGCACTCACAGCACGCATCTTGGCAACGTCGGTCAGGCCATTTTCATCCATAAATGTCTTGCAATCAGCAGCAAATTCCGTAAGCGACTGCTCTGGCATCACCTGCTCGTCGATACCGCCACCACTCTGGATGATGGCATGACTGATTAGTTTCTTCGACAAGGGCGACATCACCAGGTTCTTGATGCTGGCAGCGCCGGCACTCTGTCCTAAGATGGTAATGTTGTCGGGGTCGCCACCAAACTGTGCGATGTTATTCTTGATCCACTGCAAGGCAGCAATTTGGTCAAGAGTGCCATAGTTTCCGGGTGCATGACGCGCATCTTCAGCCATCAGGTCGGGATGTGCCAGGAAACCGAAGATACCCACGCGGTAGTTGATGGTGACGAGGATGACGCCTCGCTTAGCCCAGGCATCGCCGTCCATGGTGATTTCGTAGCCGTAGCCGTGGTCGTATGCACCACCGTGAATCCACATGGCCACTGGCAGTTTCTTCTCAGGTTGTGCCACCGCATCGGCAGGAGTCCATACATTCAGGTAGAGACAATCTTCGCTGAACACAGGGTCGCCGTCGGCATAAAACTCCTTAAAGTAGAAGTCGCCCGTAGCTTTCCCGCTGTTCTGCATAGCTGCCGCTCCCCAGGTGTCGGCAATCTTCACGCCCTCCCAGGGAGTGACTGGCTGAGGAGCTTTCCAACGCAGGTCGCCCACAGGTGCAGCAGCGTAAGGTATACCTTTATAGACCATTACTGCAGGGTCGTTCGATATCACGCCCTGAATCTGTCCGCCCTCTACATTGAGCACGGGATTATTAACAGACTGCTGGCTTGAGCAAGAAGCCAAAGCCAGCAGCGTTATTGCAAATAAGTGAAGTTTCATGTTCATTATTTGAAGATCATTTGAGAGAACTCACTCAAGTAGATACGCCAGTTGCGCCAGATGTGGCCACCGTCGGTCTCACGGTATTTGTAAGGATAACCCTTGCTGTCCAACCATTTGCGCAGGTCGGCATTCTGCTGATAAAGGAAGTCGGTCTTACCGATGGCAATCCAGTAGAGCTTTGGCTTAGCGCCAAACAGAGCAGCCATCTGCTTGTTGTAGTCAGCGTCATTGTTCATGCGGTCAATCAGCGGAGTTGGGTCACCCCATCGGCCAACGCCAATAGCAGCAGAGAACAGACCTACATAGTCGAAGGTGTTGGGGAAGCGCTTAGAGATAGCGAATGAGTGGCCACCACCCATTGACAGACCGCAGATAGCGCGGTTAGCCTTGTTCTTAGCCACTTTGTAGTTCTTCTCGATGAAATTCACCACATCCATAAAGCTCTCGTCCATAGTAGCAGCAGCCTGAGGCAGCTGAACGCCACCACCACCCATAGCTGGCTGGTACATACCGAAGTCCCATTCACCAGGAGCAGCAGCCGTGTTAGGATTACCGTTGGTCATGACAACGAGCATAGGCTTAGCCTTGCCTGCAGCAATCAGATTGTCGAGAATCTGGGCAGCACGTCCCAACTCTGACCATGCGTTCTCGTCGCCACCGGCGCCATGCAGCAGGTAGAGCACAGGATAGTTCTTGCCATTCTCATAGCCGGCAGGTGTGTAAACGGTCATACGGCGGGTCAGCTTCAGGGTAGGGCTCTCATACCAAACCTTAGAAAGATTGCCATGAGGCACTTTGTTCACACTGTAGAGGTCGCCCTTGTCGCCCTTCTGTTCGGTGATGATGAAGATGCTGGTCCATGTAGCCACATCACGGTTCTGATAGATGTTTGATGGATCGAGCATACGCATACCGTTCACGATGAAGCTGTAAGAATAGAGCTCTGGCTCCAGTTTAGCGGTGGTGTAGCTCCACACACCCAAAGAGTCCTCTTTCATGCTCACGACACCATCCACGCAATCACCAGTCAGCTGAACGGTGATAGCCTTGGGTGCATGGAGACGGAAAGTAACGGTGTTGTCGGCGTTAATCTCAGGAGATTTAACGACATTGCGGCTGAACAGCGCCTGCTGTGCGAAGCCTGCAACGGCAAAAAATGCCAATGCGATGGTAAATAATGCTTTTTTCATAAATTTGATATTTAAGTTTATTAATCGTCAATCATTTGAAGATTCTTGGAGCCAGGTCGCGCAGGTTGTGGCGCCATACGTGCCAGCTGTGTCCACCAGGCATTTCGCTGAACTCGTACTTAATGCCAGCCTCGTCGAACAGCTTGAGGGTCTCCTTGCAGTTGTTGTAGGCAATGTCCTCGGGGCCACCCTGGGTGAACACCAGTTGCTTCACGTTGCTCATGATGCGCTGTGCATCTTTCTTCAGATGGATGCGTTCAGCCTCATACTTGTCCTTGTCGCCAGGAGCGAAAGAAGAGCTCAGCACCCATACATAGCTGAACATCTCAGGATGATAGAGCGCTGTTTCCATCGTCTCCATACCGCCCATTGACAAGCCTGCCATAGCGCGGTGATCCTTGTCGGTCAGCACACGGTAGTTGTCCTCCACGTAAGGAATGATGCTCTCAATCATGTCTTCAGCAAACAGAGGAACCTCGTCGTGGATGCTGCCACCCGTCTCGATGGTACCGTTAGGCATCACCACTATCATGGGCACCATCTTGCCCTCAGCCAAGAGGTTGTCGAGGATAAAGCCTGCATGACCAACGCCTGGCCAAGAGGTGTCGTTGTCGCCACCGCCATGTATCAGATAGAGCACTGGCAGCTTGTCGGCACTCTTCTCATAGCCGGCAGGTGTCCACACATGCATGCGGCGCATCTCTTTCAATGTCTTTGAATAATACCAGCGTTGAGCCACGGCGCCATGAGGCACATCCTTGTTTACAAAGAAAGCGTTTGGATCGGTAGCTACCACAGCCAACGCACGGGCATTGGCAACGCCATTGTTCTTAGAGTCCTGTACGGTGACTCCATCCACTACGAAGTTATAGCGATAAACGCCATCTTTTACGCCAGGAATCGTGGCCGACCAAACACCCACGTTGCTTTTCACAACATTTACGGGCTGTCCATAAGGAGCACATTCGGCATTGAGACCCACCTCCTTGGCATTAGGAGCATAAATACTAAAGGTTACATCACCTTTTGGAGATACCCTGACAGACTGCAGTGTGTCATTGGGAGTTGGGGTGCGGCGGAATTGAGCCGCAGCAGGCATCGTGGCTGCAACAGCCAGAGCCATCATCATCACTTTGAAAAGTTTCATAATATTGAAAAGATTATAGTTTAACTTCCAACCTACAAAGATACAGCATTACATTGAATTCTGAAAGCTTTTAATCAAAAAACTTAAAATCCAACGAAAGCTGACCATCGCCTGTGAGGTTATAACTCATGCGATGGTAAGGTGTGGTGCCTAACTGTCGGATAGCTTCCCTGTGCTCCTTGGTGGGGTAACCCTTGTTGCGGTTCCATCCATAGCCCGGGTACTGGGCATCTAAATCGTTCATGTAATCATCGCGGTAAGTCTTGGCGAGCACTGAGGCCGCGGCAATGCTCAAGTACTTGCCATCGCCCTTCACCACAGTCTGGTAAGGTATTTCTCCGTATGGCTTGAAGCGGTTGCCGTCCACAATGATGTGTAAGGGTTGAGGCTTCAGTTGCTCCAAAGCCCGGTGCATGGCCAGAATCGAGGCATTCAAAATGTTGATCTTGTCGATTTCCTTGGGTGTAACAATACCCACTGCCCAGGCAATGGCATCGCGCTCGATGATGGGCCGCAGCTGGTAACGCTGGCGCTCAGTAAGCTGCTTCGAATCGTTCAGCAAGTCGTTTTGGTAATCAAGCGGCAGAATCACTGCTGCTGCATAGACAGAGCCAGCCAAGCATCCCCTGCCAGCTTCGTCGCATCCCGCTTCGATGGTGTTTTTTAAGAATGGATACAGCATATAGCATAAATTTTTTGCAAAAATATGAAATATGCTTTGAATTATCAATAAAAATGCTTACCTTTGACCCAAATTTATGTTTTATAAAATCTTTAGTTTAATCAAATTTATGGCAAACAGAAGAGAATTTCTGAAGAGCGCGTCTTTCATGACGCTGGGCGCATTGGCTGCTTCTAAGATGAGCGCTGCCAATGGCATGATGGGTGTTGACGGTGTTTCTGCCGCTACAGCACAGGCTCCTATGGCTGGTACCAACCTCGGTTTCCAGGCTTATTCACTCGGTGGTGAACTGCTGAACAATCCAGCACCTGCACTGAAGAAGATGAAGAGTTTTGGTTACGACCAGGTTGAGCTGGCTTTCTACGGCTTTGATGACAAGGCTGGTCATGGTCAGTTCTCAAGCTTTGGTGGTGGTACGCCTACATCAGCTGCTGACTTCAAGAAGATGGCTGATGACGCTGGCATTAAGATTGTCAGCTCTCACATGACTCCAACTTTGGAGCGTGGCGCAAAGTACGACAAGAGTACTGAGACTAAGATCTTGGATTTCTGGAAGAAGATTCTCCCAGATCACAAGATGTTTGGTGTAGAATACATTGTTCAGCCAAGTCTGCCAGCTATCAACAACCTCGAGGATGCACAGGCTGTTGCCGACATCTTCAACAAGGTTGGTGAACTGCTGCGTCAGAACGGTATCAAGTTCGGTTATCACAACCACAGCAACGAGTTTAACAAGGTTGTTCCTGGCGGTGAGGCTGTGACTCCTTACTATCAGCGTGCTTTCCGTCGTCCTGGTGACACTTCTCCAGCGCCAAAGACCATTGAGGAAGTATTCATTGAGGGTACTGAGAAGCAGAACGTGCTGTTCGAGCTTGACTGCTACTGGACAGTGATGGGTCAGCAGGATCCTATTGTTTGGATTAACAAATATAAGGATCGCATTCAGCTGTTGCACATTAAGGACTTCATCGTTATCGGTGCTTCTGGTGCTATGAACTTCGAGAATATCTTCAGCAATTTCTATGCAAACGGTCATCGCAACTGGTTCGTAGAAATCGAGGATATCAACAGTGGCAAGCAGCTTGAGCGTGCTGAGGCAAGTGCGAAGTACTTACTGGGTAAGGGCTTTGTAAAATAATTAGAAATTTGGGTTAAAATTATAAGTCAGAGCCGGCTGTGAAGCCGGCTCTGCTCTTTTTTTGCCCTTTTTCAAGCTAAAAACAAGGTTTTTAGAATTTTTAAACTCCTAAATAGATGAAATCTCCGTTAAAATTCATAACTTTACCGCCAAATACACTAAATTAATTAAAATTATGGTTAATAGAAGAGATTTTCTGAAGAGCGCTTCCATGTTATCACTGGGCGCATTGGCTGCTTGCAACGCTAAGGAAAGTGCTGCTGCAGCTCCTGCTGTTGAGGCTGTTTCAACAGACAAGTACTTTGGTTTGCAGATTTACACATTGGGCAACGAGTTGTATGCTGGTAATCTGGCCGACAACTTTAAGAAGCTGAAGAGCTTCGGCTTCAAGTATCTGGAACTCGCTGGCTACGATGTTAACTCTAACAAGGTGGGTGGCGTTGATTTCTCTGAGTTCAAGAAGATGGCTAACGATGCTGGTTTGGAAATCCCAAGCTCACACGTTAACGCTCCTGGTTTGTTCTCAGGCGTTGCTGGCCGCGAGAGCCGCGATGGTAGCGATGGTCAGTTCAACCGTTCAATGATTGACAAGGTGGCTGAATCATTCAAGAAGGTGGCTGAGGATCATGCAAAGCAGGGCATCCAGTATGTGGTTCACCCAATGATGGCTTACCTGAACACTGAGGATGATGTGAAGGCATTCGCTGAGATGCTGAACAAGAGTGGTGAGATCTTCAAGGCTGCCGGCATCCAGTTCGGTTACCACCACCACAACATGGAGTTTGCCCGCATGGTGAAGGGTGTTAAGGGCTTCCGCCTGCCTACCGTGCTCACTCCGCTCACCGCAGCCGATGGTCCTATGATCATGGATCTGCTGATGGACAACACCGATCCAGCTAACGTTTGCTACGAAATGGATACTTACTGGACCGTAATGGGGCAGCAGGATCCTGTGGTTTGGCTGAAGAACCGCGCTAACCGCATCAAGCTGATGCACGTGAAGGACTTCGTGGTTCTGGGTGATTCTGGTGCTATGAACTTCCAGAAGATCTTCGAGCAGTTCTATAAGAATGGCAACAAGTATCTGTTCTGCGAGATCGAGGATATCGATAGTGGCAAGCAGATGCAGCGTGTTGAAGCTTCTATGAAGTTCATTAACGCTCAGCCTTGGGTTAAGTAAATAAAAAAATA
>CACZRQ010000259.1 GCA_902783615.1 uncultured Bacteroidales bacterium
GAAGTGGTCATCATGGGCGCTGGTACTGGTTCTCCTTATTTCACGACCGACACAGGCTCATCGCTTCGTGGCATTGAGATTGAGGCTGATGTGATGCTGAAGGGTACTCGTGTGGATGGTGTCTATACGGCAGACCCAGAGAAAGACCCCACTGCCACAAAGTATCACGACATCACATACGCAGATGTGATTGCACAGGGATTGAAGGTGATGGACATCTCAGCCACCGCCATGTGCATGGAGAACAACCTCCCCATCTATGTGTTCAACATGGATGTGTTAGGTAATCTGAAGAAGGTGATGGAAGGTGAGGAGATAGGCACGCTGGTGCACAATTAAATCCCCACAATTTTCTTGATAGCGATAGCTTCCTTGTCGCCATTGGCTACATCTTCCTTGATTTTTTCAATGACGCCATCGCCACCCTTAGGATTTTTCACGGCTTTCAGAAGCCACGATTTTGCTTTGGCTGCATCTTTGGTGCAGCCTTTTCCTTTCATATAACACCTGCCAAGTTGATATTCCGACTTGGCGTGTCCTTGTTGAGCTCCTTTCAGATACCATTCATAGGCCTTCTGGTTATCTTCAGCCACACCATGCCCCTTGTCATAACATCGACCCACACGATACTGTGCCTTCTTATGTCCTTTCTGCGCAGCAGGCAGCAGTTTCTTGAAGGCCAGCGCATATTTCTTTTGGTCATAGAGTTTCTTGCCCTCGTCGTAGAGTGCATCAGCCGTTTGGCTTCTTGCCACGATGCTCATCAGAAGCATCAGCATAAAAAGAATCTTTCTCATCATAAATTTTGTGTTGCTTTTGATTGTTGATACCAGGTTTCAACCCGCTGCAAATTTACGGACAAAAAATGAATCATCAAAGTTTTTCATCAAATTCTTCATTTTTCAACGCTTTTATTTTGTAGTGTCTAAAATTTGCCTTACCTTTGCAGGCGATTTCAAGGAGCATTTCGTTCCAGACAAATCAATCGGGAAGTAGCGCAGTTGGTTAGCGTACGCGTCTGGGGGGCGCGTGGTCGCCAGTTCGAGTCTGGTCTTCCCGACCAAGAGAGAGATGGAAAATCGAACGATTTGACATCTCTCTCTTTTTTCCACCTATCGACTGGTAGTAAGCAAATGCTGGAGAAACAATGGACTTAACTCGAAGCAACTCAGAGACCCCACAAAGCGTTAGCAAGAGTTATGGCGGCATTACTGAAACACCCTTTATTTCTCCACGATAGACAGATATTCAAAAAATGAGAAAATTGGTCTGCATATTCTGTGTCTTGCTGAACACTCTGATGACGATAGGTCAGCCTAACCTCTCCATTTTGTCTGTGACAGGGCAAACAGGAGATGAGGTGACCTGTAGTCTTCAAGATGTTGAGGGCTATTGGTGGTATGGTAGCAAGGGGACGGGTTTGTGCCGATTTGATGGGTTTGAGACAGAAATGTTTCGAAGCGATCGGCAGCATCCAGACCTGCTGCGTAGTAATGATGTGCTGTGCATGGCAGAGCATAGAGAAAATGCTGAGATATGGTTTGGTACAAAGGAAGGGGCATATATTCTCAGTAAGAAAGACTATTCCATTCGGCCTGTCATATTGAAGAGCGAACAGGAAATCAACGAGTTGGCCAATAAGCGTATCAGTTGTATGATGACAGCAGCCGATGGCAGCGTGTGGCTGACGTACCGTAATCAATTACTGCATTTCTCAAAGAAAGCAAAACTAATAGAACGGCTCGAAACCACATGGGAAGGCAAGAGCCGTAGCGTATTAGAGCTTTGTTTCGATGCTGACAGCGCCTTATGGACCAGACTATGGAATGGAGGCGCGATTCGATGGAAGAAAAAAGAGGGCAGATGGCAAATGGAGAATAGGTCGCAAAACGACTATCCGACTAACCTGCCAGCACCATTGACAACGGAACAGCAAAAACAGAGGCTCGACTCGGTGATGAGCAAGCAAGCCATTGGCAACGACACCACCATCCTGTCATGGGTTAAACACTCTTCCTCTGCCTTTTATATTGGTACCTACCATTCTCTTTATTACTATGACGGGCAACAGGTGTCGCAGTTGCAGAATGGTCTCGATAAGGTACGCAGTATGGCATATTCAGAGAAATTACAGACGCTCTATCTATTGAGTAAAGCACGTGGTGTTTGCCAATGGAAAGATGAGCAACTGAAGGTACTACTGGATAGTACGGACTTTCGGCAACTGCACTTGCAAGGCGATACGGCATTGTTGCTTTTGAAAGGTGTGGCGGGTGTCAGAATGCTGAATCTGAAAACCCAGCAACTGACTATTGACACGACTATGGCCGATGTGAAGCCAATCGTTACAGCCTATATCCTTGATGGAGAGAAACGATTGATGCCATGCGGAAAGCAGAGACTCATATTGCCAAAGGGCACCGAATTGGTGGAAATCAGTCTCTCTACTCTTGATTTCGACCATGCCTCGCAAGTGCAGTTCGCCTATCGACTGAACGATGACGGTGAGTGGATGGAGTTGCCTGAGGGTGAGCACGTGATTAAGTTTGCACATCTGCCCAGCGGCGAAAGTCAGCTTCAGGTACGAGCCACCGATGCTTATGGACGCTGGAGCGCTCCTATGACAGTACTGACCTTGGTACGTCCAGCCACATGGTATGAGCATACGTGGCTTTGGGTATTTTTGGTGGTGGCACTTCTCGTAGGCGGTTTCTATTTGATAAAAAGAAGGAGAGAGAAGGAGGAACCTCAAGAAATTCATTTGCAGGAGGCAGTTGTTGAGGAAGAGCCAAATAAACTTCCCGTTGCCGATCAAGAGTTTCTCGACAAAGCCATTGCAGCTGTTTCTGCTCACATGACGGATTCCGATTATTCTGTTGATGCACTGGCCTCTGACCTCTGTATGAGCCGTGCCAACCTGCACCGAAAGATGCGTGCCATCAATGGACAGACTCCCACCGATTTTATTCGCAACCAGCGTTTGGAACGTGCCGCCCAACTGCTCCGAACCACGTCTCACAGCGTGAATGAAATAGCTGATCTTGTAGGTTTCTCTTATGCCAGCTATTTCACCAAATGCTTCAAGGAGAAGTATGGTGTGTTGCCTAAAGACTACTAAAACAGGCACTTTGCAACGATTTTCTTATTATCTGCGACGAGATTTTAAGAGAAGAATGTGGATTATAGCGAACTTTGCAGCCGAAATCATTCAACCACAATTTCTAATTCAAAAACCAATCAAATGATGAAACGGCTAACGCTAACTATTATTGCCACTATCCTCTCGCTGGGAATGTTACCTCAGACGAACAACCTCAACAACCGTGCCCTCTGGGCCAGTATCAACGGTAAGAAAGATGCCTCGCTGGGCGACTATCAGCAACACACAGGCAAGGTGCTTGTCACTTGGCGCATGTTGCCAGGCGATGATGCCGCCACGGGCTTCGACCTTTATCGTTCCATCGGAACGGGCGCAGAGAAGAAGATTGCTACAAACATCAAGAACAGTACCTGCTATCAGGACGCCTCTGCCAGTAAGACGGCAGACAATCACTACCGACTGACCTACACAGGCAGCACGGAAACACTCTCAACCTTCACTCTGACAAAGACTCAGGTGGCTGGTGGCCTACCTTATATCAGCATTCCGTTGGCAGACACGAAGGATGTGTATGAGAACACAAAGAAAATAGTATATACAGCGAACGATGTGAATGTGGGCGATCTGGATGGCGATGGTGACTTTGAAATTGTAGTGAAACGTCTGCAAAGCGTGAAGGATGCCAATGGAAACATCGTCAGTGACGGCTCGGGTGCCAGCTACTCACAGCAGGACTGTTTATGGGCAGTCATCTGGGATGCCTATAAATTGGATGGTACATTGCTTTGGCGTATCAAAGGTGGGC